>PNKF01000013.1 GCA_013822285.1 Gemmatimonas sp. | reverse complement strand
CGCGCCGACTCCGCGCCGCGCACGAGCAAGTCGTCGGTCACCAAGAGCACGGCCAAGACCATGCCGGCGATCACGATCAACTCGAAGAATCCGTTGCGCGCATACTCCGCGACCGTCACGCCGGAGGTCGCGGCGACGTAGGCCGCGCCGCCGAACATCGCGCGCACCTGCAGGCCGATCCAGGCGCTCAGGAGCAGCGTGAGACCGCCGAGCGCGGGTAGGAAGGTCGAGAGCGGCAGCTCCCAGGTCTTCCGGAAGCGCGCGCCATCGATCGCGAGCGGCACCAGCGAGCCACGCAGCGCACCGGCCGAGATCCAAGCCGTCGCCAGCGTCACGCCGATGTGTTCGGCCATCGTGGTGTCCAGCAGCGCGCCCGCTTCGTCGAGGAAGCCAGCAAAGAGCGGATCCGCCGAAGCCAAGAGGCCAGTCACCATGAGCAGCACGGGAAACGCCACAATCGCGCCGATGCCGAAGGTCTTGTAGTTGCCCTTCACCTGCTCGCCGAGCGCGCTGGCGTTGGCATCGCGCATGAGCAGCGTCGGCGTTCCACCGGCCACGCTAGCCACGGCGGCCAAGCCCCCAATCAGTGCATCGCGCGGTTCGAGCTGCGCGACGGGGCGACCCAGGGATCGCCATGCGACGAGCAGCAGCGTGACGATGAGCGCGAAGCCGTTCAGGGCGTACAGGATCGGCGCTTCACGCAGCACGAGCAGCAGCACGAGGGCCGCCGCCGCGCCGATCAGCAACGAGCGCTCGGCCCAGCGGGCCGTCGCACTGTGGGTGTCTCCTGACGGATGGGACGGAGCGTCCACGGATGCTGCCGCAGTAGCAGCGTGGCGACGGCCGATGAGCAACGCCGCGCCTAGCCCCGCGAGGCACCAGACCACGAAGCCAGCCCGTGGCTGATACGCACGGAAGAGCCAGTCGGCGAGCAAGCCGAGCGCCACGGCGATCGGCAGGATGAGTCGAGCAGTCGCGGGGGTCATACCTTTTGCATCTCCTTGATGCCGCCGAAGCGGCGGTCGCGCGAGGCGAAGTCGGCGAACACCTGGTCGAGGTGCTCGCTGGTCAGGTCGGGGAAGTTCACATCCAGGAACGCGAGCTCGGCGTAGGCGCTTTCCCAGAGCAGGAAGTCGCTCAGGCGCCGCTCGCCGCCGGTGCGCAGGAGCAAGTCCACCGGCGGGAGGATCTCACCGCCATGCGGACCACCGGCGCCGAACTCGTGGGCCGCCGTGCGCTCGGTGAAGCGTTGTGCAAAGGCCTGTTCGATCGCCGCGCGGCTCGAGTAGTCCACCGCCACGCGCAGATGCATGCGCGTGCCGCCCGCCGTGCGCGCTTCGGCCATCGCGAAGGCCTGCACCAACTCGGCGGGCAGTCGATCGCGGCGGCCGAAGATCGAGAGGCGGATGCGATTGCGCACCAGCGCATCGACCTGGCGATCCAAGTGCGAGGCGAAGAGATCGAAGAGGAATCCGACTTCCTCGCGCGGACGCTTCCAGTTGTCGCTGGAGAAGGCGTAGAGCGTGAGGTGCTGCACGCCGGCGCGCACGCAGTGCGACACCACCTCTTTGACTGTATGCGCGCCACGCACGTGGCCCATCCAGCGCGGACGGCCGAGGCGCGATGCCCAGCGCCCGTTGCCGTCCATGATGATGGCGAGATGGCCGGGAACCTTGCGGGCGTCGCTCATGCGCCCCCCACGCGCTTGATCAGCGCTTCCATGTGCCCGAGATAGCGCTCGAGTGCCTTACGGCCCGCGGCGGTGAGGCGGTACTCGGTGCGCGGGATACGCCCATCGAAGCCCTTCTTGCAGGCGATGTAGCCCGCATCCTCGAGCTTGCGCGCGTGCACCGAGACGTTGCCGTCCGAGGCGTCGAGCATGAGCTTGAGGTCGTTGAAGGTCAGCGACTCGTGCACCGCCAGCGCACTCACGATGGCCAGGCGCAGGCGTTCGTGAATCACTTTGTCGAGCGCGATCGGAATCGAGGAATCACCGTCCACAGCGGTCAACGTCGTACCCTCCTCGCGCGGCGCCTTGGCCCGCGCTCGTACCGCACTGCCGTCACGCTTAGCCACCGTGCCTCCGTGCGATCAGCAGGCCGAAGCCGACCTGCAGTCCTCCGAAGCCGAGCGCCATCATCAGGTCGCCGTCGAGGGCGGGGATGAAGAGGGCGACAGCGCCGAGGATGATGAAGCCGAGTCCCATGATGGGCACGGCACGAATAGAGAAAGCGCCGGCGGTGGTGATGCCGAGGCCGTAGAGCAGCAACCACATGCCGGGCAGCACGCGATCGGCGATGCGAGCATCGATGCCGGGCTGCGTGATGTCGGCGAGCGCGAGCGTGAGCACCGCGCCGACGAGCAGCGCCGGCAGCAGGCTGAGCAGGAACTTCCGGGCGGGCACGTTGAGCAGCGCGCGACGCTCGTCACCAGCGTCGGCCACGCGACGGCGCATCTTGCTCCACATCGTGGCGCCCCCGACGACGGCCGCGACCGTTGCCGCGGCGAGCCACATGCCCAACCAGCGTTCGGGCGTCGGCTGGCGATTCGCGAGATACGCCGTGGCGATCGCGATGACGCCCGTGCCGACGAGTCCCCAACCGGGCACGTCCGTGAAGGAGGCCGCGCCTTCCATGGTGCGGCGGATGAACGAGAGATCCTGCAGTGCCTTGTCGTGCAGGGCAGGGGGCTTGCTCATCGCGTGGCCTCCCGAGCGGGCGTGCGCTGCAGCTGTTGCATGCGTTCGAGTTCTGCGGCGGCGATGGCCGCGTCCGCGTTGCGGAGCAGCAGCTCTTCCTCGCTGCGCACGCCAGGGGGCAACACGCGATCGGCGAGCTGCGCCAGTTTGAGCGTGATGCCGCCAGCGGCCGCGCCGAAGAGTCCCGTGAACAGCGCGTCGTCGGAGATGTCGCCCCAGGGCATGAGGCCATCGCCGCTCAGCAGGCGCAGGGTCTGCAGCGCGATCGGCACGAAGAGTCCGATGCCGAGACCAGAGCCCAGCGTAAACGGCAGCCAGCGGATCTCGGCGAGGCGGCGGCCGGTGAATCGCAGGCCGACCGCGGCGGAGAAGGCGAGGCCGCAGATGCCGCCCCAGACGCCGATGCGGATGCCCATGCCCACGCCGTCGAGGAATCCGATGCCCTCGGGCGAGAAGCCAAGCAGCAGGCGCGCCGTCATCAGGGACACGGACGCGACGAAGAAGCCAAGGCCCCAGAGGACGGCGTTCTGGGCGGCGGCACGGAGGCGTTTACGGAGCGGAATCACAGGCATCGGGCGCGGGAACGGGTTGTCCGTCAAGCACTTTGCATTGTAAAGTGCTATGCCGCGGTGCCCTTGTCAAGCAACCCGAAAGGGCTACGGTATGCCGGCCCCTGGCGGCGTTGCGGGTGCCGTCGGCGCGGCTGGGCTCTTGGTCGAGCCGCCCGGCAGGCGGTAGATCGACACCACCGTCTCGCCAAAGTCGAGTCGCTTCGCGCCGTTGGGCAGGCTGTGCGCCCGCTCGTGCTCGCAGACCAGCACGGGGGCGAAGCGCTTCTCCTGCCAGGACTGAATCACGCGGTCGAGCATGCGCGAGCCGTAGGGCGGATCCACGAAGACAATGTCGTACGCACCCTCATCCAACATGCCGGCGAAGGGCAGGGCATCCTTCTTGAAGACCCGCGTGCGCTCGCGGAGCTTGAGCTTGATGATGTTCGACTTGAGCGCGCTCAGCGAGGTCGGGCGGGTTTCCACGAAGTCACAGCGCCGCGCGCCGCGGGAGATCGCCTCCAGCCCCAGCGCCCCGGTGCCGGCGAAGAGATCCAGGCAGGACGTCCCCTCGAGCTCCGGCGCGAGATGCTCCATCACCCCAGCGCGTACGTGCTCGGCCGTCGGCCGCACGCGGAAATCCGCGGGGGACGTGAGATCTCGATTCGCGAACTTTCCGCCGACAATGCGCATGGGTAGAACCTAGCAGGTCCACGGCCCAAATTGTCCGAATGAGCCTGCGCACACCGCCCGCGAACCTCCCGGAGATCGAAGCCCTCCTCAGGGAGATTGCGCAGGCCCCCAAGGAAGTCACGGGCGATTTCCTTGGGCGCCTGGTCGCGCTGCTGCGTCCGGGCCGAGTCTCGGGTGCCGCCGAAGCCGCGGCGCCCTTCGAAGGCTTCATTGCCCTGCTCGAGTCGCGGCCCGCGATGGCGGAGGCGCTGTCCGCGCACCTGCACCACGTGCTGCTCTCGCGCATGCACCGCACGCTGTATGCGGACTCGGGCATCCTCACGAGCAGCGGGTACCTCACGGGATTCTGGCAGCGCCTGCTGGGTCGCATGCTGCCGCCAGCGGTGGATCCCGACTTCCTGCGTGACCTCGTCGCCGAGATCTTCGACGAACCGCATGACGGCGAGTGGATCGCCCAGGTGCCCTACGAGACCTGGCGCGAGCTGCTGACGCGGCTGGGCTGCTACGACGACGCCTTTGCGCCCGTGCGCCGGCACATTCGCCAAGAGCTGCTCGAATCGATGCGACTGGTGGGGCATCGCTTGGCGGCGCTGGGGATGGATCCGGCGCTGGTGCGCTACGCGCCTGCCCTCGCGCGGCACGAATCGCCCTTCCTCGCGCAGAGCGATGAGGTCAAGGACTTCATCGCGCGGCACACGAAGGCCGACGCCCCGCAGGCGCACGATGGGCATCTCGAGATCCTGCTCGGCCACTGCACGGACTTCGTCGCGCAGATCCGCCGCAAGTCGCACGAGACCGGCGTCGGCGTCACGCTGGTCTTCGTGCTGGCGCGCATCGAACAGCTCGTCGCGCGCATGCGCTTGCTGCGCCTGCTGGCCGTCCCGGATGCCAAGGACAGCCGCGACGCGACGCGTACGCGCGCCGTGCAGTTCATGGCGACGCTGATTCGCGCCGAGAACCGGCGCAATCGCTTCGGCGAGATCTTCGATGGCACCACGCAGCTGCTGGCGCGCCGCGTCACGGAGCATGCCAGCAAGTCCGGTGAGCACTACGTCACCGAGACCCGCACCGAATACCGCGAGATGTTCCGCGCCGCGGCTGGCGCGGGCCTGCTCGTGGCCGTGATGGCCCTGACCAAGATCCTCACGGCGAAGCTCGGGCTGCCCGGCTTCTGGCAGGCCGTGGCCTTCTCGCTCATCTATGGATTGGGCTTCGTGCTGGTGCACATCCTGCACCTCACCATCGCCACCAAGCAGCCGGCGATGACGGCCGCGACGATCGCGGCGGCGCTGGACGGCACGCCCGACAAGGACGCGCGACTCGACCGCATCGCCAAGCTGGCGGCGCAAGTCAGTCGCACGCAGTGGGTGAGCATCGCCGGCAACGTCGCGATCGGCTTCCTCACCTCGCTGGCTATCGCGATGGTGGGCGCGCGTCTGCTCGGCTGGGCGCCCATCGGCACGGAGAAGGCGGAGCATCTGCTGCATGAGCTGCATCCCTGGCAGAGCCTCGCCCTGCTGCACGCGGGCGTCGCCGGCGTGTATCTGTTTCTTAGCGGCTTGATCAGCGGCTACTACGACAACCAGTCGCTGTTCCACCGCGTGCCGGAGCGCATTCGGCGCGTGAAGTGGATGAAGCGGCTCTTTGGCGCGGCGCGCCTCGACAGGATCGCGCACTACATCGAGCACAACCTCGGCGCCTTGGCGGGCAACTTCATCTTCGGCTGCATGCTCGGCGCCACGGGCACGGTGGGCGCCTTCTTCGGGCTGCCGATCGATATTCGCCACGTGTCGTTCTCGTCGGCGAACCTGGCCTATGCGCTCACGGCGCTCGACTTCAACGTCGGCTGGCAGGTCGTGGTCGTCAGCGCGGCCGGCGTGATACTCATCGCGCTGGTGAATCTCTTCGTGAGCTTCGTGCTCGCGCTGCGCGTGGCGCTGAAGTCGCGCGGGATCGGCGCGAGCGAGACCGCTGGACTCACGCGGCGTGTGTACGAGCGCTTCAAGGCCTCGCCGCGTGAGTTCTTCCTGCCGCCGCGTTAGGTCGGCTTGTAGACCGCCATCGCTGCGGCAGCCGCGGCGAGCGTGGGCAGCGCGACCAGCAACGCACGACCGGCATTCGGCTTGCGGTAGGGAATCGCCGCGACGATCGCGAAGCTGGCCCAGAGCCCCAGCTTCACCCACAGCCAAAGCGGGAAGCCGCTGCCATGCGCGAAGCCGATGCGCGCCAGCAGCCCGAAGCCGCCGAGCAAGATCAGGAACACGCCCGCGCCGTGCATCGCGATCAACAGCTTGCGCGCGGCATTCTCGAGCTTGAGGCCGCCGTTGAGCGCGTGCACGGTCATGCCGCCGAGCGCGACCAGCGTGAGGGCGATGCCGAGGATATGAACGATCTTGTAGAACGAGTACGGCAGCATCGCCTTGACTCCCGAGGGCTAGAGGCAGAACGCGAAGCGGTCGTCGCTCAAGCCGAGCGCGCTGACGCCGGTTCATGATCGCGTACTAGACAGCCTCAAAGCTATCACGCCGCCCAAGGCCATCGTCACGTGCTGCGCGGTTCTCTCGTGTCGCGCGCGCGGACGGCAGGGCCATTCGGACTTTGTCCTGTGTTACCGCGCGCTTGCTGTCGCCGGACGGCGAATGACGCGGACGCTGTCCACGCCGCTGGGCTGCCGGAACACCACGGAGAAGTCGGGGCCATGCTGGCCCGGCATCAGTCGCGCCGCGCCGGTGGTGATCACGATGACGGCTGGGCACAACATGCCGGGATGTTGCACTTCCGCGAGCACGCTGATCTCGAGCCGGTCGTCGAGCAGCCGCTGCGTCACGCTGCGCCCGCCACAACTATTGTCGTAGCGGAACGTGATGTTCACCGTGTCGTTTGCCGCGGCAACGGCGGGCACCACGAAGTCCGTGGGGCCGATCATCACCCAGGTCGGCGGCGATGTCGGCTCGGAACAGGCCGCGGCCGACAGCGCAGCGGCGGCGAGAATCAGGCGGGAGGTGCTGCGTCGCATCATTGCCCTATACCCATGCGCGTGAGACGATGTCACCCTACTCGAGCTCGATCGCGTGCGAGTAGACCTCGCCATCCTCGGCCACGATGCGCAGCCGATAGCGCGCCGGACCGGGGAAGTTCAGTCGGAAGTAGCCTTCGCGTTCGTCGCCGCCGGCAATCTCCGTGAACACCAAGCCAGTCGGGCACAGGACATCGGTGATCTCCATCCAGCCGTCGCTGCTCCAGAGGTCCAGGTGCACGACGATGTCGCCGCCGCAGTGCTGCAGCGGAACTCCGCGCGTGCCAGTGTTGCGCACGACGAAGGCCACGTCTGTCGGGCCCGGCGAGATGAAGGTCACCGTGGACGGCACTTCGATGCGGATGCTGCGCAGGGGGTCGAGCGGGTCGTCGGAGCAGGCGACGAGGAGCAGGGTGGCGAGGAGGAACTTGCGCATGCGTGGTCAGGGGCGAGGGGATATCTGATGATACTCGGCAGGGCAGCCGCGCGAAACTTCAGGGCTCCCGGCGCGTATCAGTCTGCATACCCGAACTCGAGGATCGTGGATGCGCATCACCGCCCTTCGCCGCGTCGTCGTCGCACTTGCCGCCCTGACGGTCGTCCCGCTCTCTGCACAGGCCCAGGACGAGTACCTCCTCAGCAACGGTCCGCGTGACATCGGCGGCTTCGGTGGTCCGCTGTACCGCGTGACCTCCGTGGCCGGCGAGACGATGTCCCTCGGCGGTGGCGGCGGCGCGATGCTGATTAACCGCCGCTTTGCGATCGGCGGCATGGGCGTTGGGGGGACGAGCAACGTGGATGCCATCCTGGGTGGCGTGCCGGTGCGTGGCGAGATGGACTTCGGCTACGGCGGCCTGACCCTCGAAGTCATCACGCGGCCCTCGAAGCTCGTGCACGCGACCTACGGCGTCCTGCTCGGCGGCGGTGGCGTCTCCGTGTGGCCCGACGACCGCCGTCCGCGCAACGTCTCGGACGAGACCGAGACCTTCGGCGTCGCCGAGCCGCAGCTCGGGCTCGAAGTGAACATCGTGCGGTTCATGCGCGTCGGCGTCACGGGCGGCTACCGCTTCGTCTTCGGCGCCGAGGATGCGCGCCTCGTGAACGACAACCTGAGCGGCGCGAGCGGCTCGCTGGTGTTCCGCTTCGGTAAGTTCTAGGTCGCTAGAAGGCGATACCGAGGCTGACGCCGAGGGACATGAAGAAGCCTTTGTCGGGATACGCGGTGTCGAGGTCGCCCAATCCGTAGAGCGGCGTCAAGACGGCGCGGAAGACCAGCGCGCCGTCGGGCTTCTGGTAGCGATAGCCGGCGATGCCCGTGATCGTCTGAAAGCTCGAGTCTTCGTCCGATCTGCTGCCGAAGGACGACGAGAAGGAGCGGCTTCCGATCGTGAGGCCGCCGCCGGCTTCGAGGCGATGGTTGCCGTTGCCGCGGACCTTGGAGATCGTGAACGGGAAGGTCTTATAGCTGGTCGAGCCGGCACCGAAGAGGTCGCCGCTCGACCAGCTGCCGTATCCCACGCGCAGGTGCGTGCTGCCGATGCGCCGTTCGTAGTTGATCGACGAGGCGCCGCCGTTACCGAGGAGTTCTCCGTAAATCACGTTGTTGCGCGGCTCCTGCGCTTCGAGGGCGCGCGGTGCCGCGGCACGTGCGGCGAGCGACAGGACGGCAACGGCGGTTGGGAATCGCATCGGTCTGGCTCTGGGGTGCAGGGGGGAGGGCAACCGCGCAGGGCGCGATGACGCGAATCTACGAATTGGCGGCGTCAGCTTCCCCGCTAGGCAGACCGTTCGAAGCTGGACTGGGACGGGGCGGGTGACCTCGGCAGGAAGGTGAGCGGCGGGACCCGGCCGAGGCTGTCGTGCGGCCGCCGCGTGTTTTAGATCGTGAGCCAGCGTTCGGTCTCGGCGCGGACGTCGTCGAGCGAGCCGAAAAGGTACGCGTCGAGGACTTCCTTGCGATAGCTCCCGTTGAAGCGTTCGATGTAGGCGTTCTGGTTGGGCTTCCCTGGTTGGATGTGCAGCAGCCGGACGCCGTGCCGCCGGCACCAGCTGGTGAGCTCGACCGAGACGAACTCGGGCCCATTGTCACAGCGGAGCGCGCTCGGCGCCCCGTGCAGCGCGACGAGCTGGTCGAGCACCTGCGTCACCCGCGCGGCCGGCAGCGACAGCGCCACCTCGACCGCGAGGGCCTCCCGATTGCCTTCGTCGAGCACGTTCAGCGTGCGGAAACGCGTCCCGCTGTAGAGCATGTCGCTCATGAAGTCGACGGCCCACATCCCGTTGAGGACCGCGGGCGCGTCGAGCGGCTGCCGCTCGCGCGGCGGGATCCGGCGTTTCGTCCGTCGCTTGAGGTTGAGCTTCAGGGCGCAATACACCCGGTAGACGCGCTTCCAGTTCCAGCGGTGCCCGGCGAGGCGCAGCGCATCGAAGCACATCCAGAAGCCCCACTGCGGCGTCTCGGTCACGAGCGCGGTGAGCGCCGCGATCACGTCGGCGTCGCGGTCCAGCCGGTCCGGCGGCGGTCGGTAGTACGCCGCCCGCGAGAGGGACACGACCTGGCAGGCATGCCGCACGGACAGCCCGTGCTCCTCCACCAAGATCGCGATCACCTGCCGCTTCGCGGGCGGCGCTACAGCTTGCGACTGAGGACGTCCTTGATAGCCGCATTCTCGAGCGCGAGCTCCGCGTACATCCGCTTGAGCTTCACGTTCTCGGCCTCGAGTTCCCGCAGCCGCTTGAGCTCGGCGACGGTCGCCCCGCCGTACTTCGACTTCCAAGTGAAGAAGGTCGCCCGGCTGATCCCGTGCTTCCGGATCACCTCGGCAATCGGCACCCCGCCTTCGACCTCCTGCAGGGCGGCCACGATCTGGGACTCGGTGAACTTCGAACGGCGCATGTCTCCTCCATGAGCACCGTCAAAGTCTAACTCCGACTGTCTACCTCAGAGGGAAGCTGACGCCTCCTTGTGCCGCAGATATCGATTGTGGATAGTGCTCAGCGCGACGCAATCGATCATATGCGCTCACAGTATCGAGAGTCAGCTCCAATCGGCATTGCGAGCCCTTCCAGTCAGGCTAACGTGTGCTTCTGCTGCGAGGGCTCTAATAAAATGCGGTTGTGGGGCCTCGGCATACCTTCCAAGAAGATGAAGCCGAGGCCCCACAACCGCTACACCGGCTGCCCTCGTCGGCAGCAAGCTTCGTTATGGCGCCTCGCGCGACGCGACGTACCCGGCGCGAGTTGCCGTACTCGCTAGCGCGGCGGTGAGTCTGCGACTGCCAGTTCGCCATTCATCGGAGCAACACGGCGAACAGGATCATTGATCGTCGGAGGGCCGGGAGGAGGAGACCTGCGACTCGGAATTCAACTGTTGCTTTTGTGCCGCGGCCGCGATCCAGCCGCCAATTGCGCCGACGGGAGCAGATCCGAAAGCCCACGGATTCCCCTCTGCGGCGAAAAAGACGAAAAGCGGTAGCGCCACGGCGCCGATGCAAGCTGCCGCAACTTCATAGCGATATCGAGAAAGGCCTATCGCTTCAAGGTCGCGCTCTGGACGTACTGAAATGCGCAGTAGCGTGAGCACGATGCTGGCTGCTGCGAAGAAAACCAGCCCGAACGGCACTGTAACCAATAGAAGCGCGACCAAACCTCGCAGGCCGCCGGGTGAAAGGAGAACAGCAATCATCGGTACCGAGAGGACAATCGCGACGAACACAGCTCCGCCACGGAGTGCAGCAAGCAGACCGATACCATGTGACTTCACTCGGACGCTCATCATCCGGTCCTCCTTATGAAGATGTATCAGAGTTGCCGTCGTGAGGAAGGCGCAAATCGTGCGTGATCGTCAATCCTATTCGAGATTGCATCCCTCACCCAGCAACTGGTTCTTCTCCTCTTGCACGTCGTAGATCATTTTCCAAATTCCCATCATCAGCCAAAGTACGCCTCCGGCGCGATTGCGCGCCGAGTTGACGATCTGAAGCGAACCGTCGGGCATCTTGCGTACAATATCGAGCGTCGGGAAGGCGTCTCTCTCAACATGGCTGACACGCCAGTTCGCGCCGTCACGAACGTACCATATCTTGGCATCAATCTCAGGGCAGACAGCTCTCATGATTGAGGCCGGTATCTGCCCAATAGGGAACCTGGATGCCACCCAGTTTTCCGCGGCCGGGCATACGCCGTTGGAGACTTTCAATTCAATGGTACGAGTGTTCGCGTCAAGAGAGTCTACTTGTAGCCGGCGAACTTGGCCTGCAGAGTCTGGAGGAAAGTATCCGACGCCGACCGTTACGTGAGGCCACGATGTGATTGAAATGGGATACGCTACGGTAGATCCTGACAAGAAGATCGAGACCCGATTATTGTTGAAGTCGTCGAGCACCCACACTTTCGACTGGGCAAGCGTCGCGTATGGATTCGACTCCCGGTTGTCTCCTGCAAGGAAGCCGCCTGCTGTAGCGGCAGAAATGTAGAAGTCGAGACAGTTCTGACCGACAAACATTAGCGAGTCCGGGCACACACGCGTCGCGTCGAAGTCCTCGCCCGGAAGGCTCATACCACTGAGGGCATCTGCGAGGTCCCGAAGGTTTCTCTCCAACTCGTCCAGGACAAACCATGCCTCAGACGCTACGGTGCACGGGTGAGGTCCACCCTCGTACGTGACAAGGAGAACCTCAAAGTCACCATTCCATGTCAGAAGACTCGCCCAAAGCGCGCCAATTTGGCGCATGTCGAAGAACCAGCTGTTGCTCCAAGGACTGGCCGTAATCACCATCGCGGCGAGATTCTGGACATCGTCACCCAGAATGCTTGTCAGTCGTGGTTGCTCAGAGTCACTGGGCCGATGCACATGGCGGCGCGCGTTCGCTCCAGCGAGCTGCAGTTCTTCTGCGAAGAGCGCTCGAGTCAACAGATCTTCGCCTTCCTGAAGCGACGATGTATCCTGTACCGCGAAGTACCTATGCGACCGGAGCACCCGCGGAAGCGCGTTCTTCAATAGTGCGATGGCCGATGAGTCAGCATCGAACGGCAGCGCGCACAGGGCGGTAGCCTGGGTACCAGATGCCTCTGGTTCCAACTCGAACGGTGCTACGAGCTTGAACATTTCTCTTGATTGCGCTGAGCGCGCTTTACCGAATCGACGACCTCTACCATAGACAGCGGCAGGCAGCTGCGAGCGATTCACAGAAACCAGTGTGATAGCGCCTCCTGCGGATCGCAACTGTACCCCACAGCCAGCACCGCTGATGGGTTGAGACAGGTTAGGAGCCGCGTAAGACTGATCGAAATCCCGCCGCGTGATCTGGTCAGGATTGCAGGCGACGAGCGCTGATATGGTCGCTGAAGCGAGAATTGCGAGCGCACAGAGCTTGAGCTGTCTCATAGTCCCTCCGCGTAGTGGGTGTGAGGCGAACGGAATTCTTTGTCGCCATAACGTTCGCTTCTGCTGCAAGCGCTCCAACAAAATGCGGTTGTGGGGCCGCGGCCGTCCTTCACATAAGGTGAAGCCGTGGCCCCACAACCGCTACCGCCCCTGCGCTTGACGGCAGCAAGCATCGTTATGCGGTTACGACGGGAACTCTGGCGGTCGCGGCCGCGAGCGTCGGCGCGGCGGTGCCTCGCGCAACCAGTAGACGAGCAAGGCGCACGGCTGGGCGGAACTGCTCGGCCAGGCGTATCGCCGGAACTGCTCTGGCACTTCGGCATATCGCGGGTAGTACTCGATGGCGACGACATCCTGCGGGACCAGCTCGCTGATGGGCACCCGCCGGACGTGCCCGTCGAACTCGGGGTCCTCGCCATTGAAGATCTGCCGCAAGCATCCGCCGGGAGGCGCGGCTGGTCGCCAATCGAGGCCGTCGGGCGTCATCGTCGGTTCGCGGCGGAGCGCCGGCATGCCATCGAGCATATCCGCCCATGCGGACGGACGCAGGCTCCGCAGCTCACCCGCATCGCGGAACAGGCCGAGCCCGGAAGAGCGGCGGCACTCGAAGCCGGCCAGCGTGTTCGGTGCGCAGAGCCGCGTGTCCGTGATCCGCACCTCCGCGAGGAGCGTGGGCATGCGACGCAAGGTCACGCGCAGGGTCGTCCACTCGCCGGTGATGGATATGGTGGTCTCGTACGGTCGATAGCCGATGAGTCGGACACGAACGACGCGTCGGCCCGGGGCGATCGGGGACAGCCGGAAGCTACCGAGCGAATCCGACCGCGTCCGAATGGCCGGTTCGACGACGATGATCTCGGCGTCCGCGAGCGGCCGTCCCGTCGAGTCGACGACGCTACCGCGAAGCCCTTGCGCCGCGGCCGGAGCCTGCGCGACCAGGACGCAGGCGAGCGAAACCCAGAGCGTTCGCAACAGCGGGCACTTGCCTCCAAGAGTCTACGAGTTCGGCACCGTGGCGCGGCGATCCGCATAACGTATGCTTCTGCTGCGAGCGCTCCCATAGAATGCGGTTGTGGGGCCTCGCCAAACCCTACAGAAGATGAAGGCGAGGCCCCACAACCGCTACCGCTCCTGCGCTCGTCGGCAGCAAGCGTCGTTATGTGGCGCGCTCGGACATCCGTAATGTCGTGAGCCAAGTGGACAGCGAGCCTCGCCATAATTCCCGAGGTGCGAACTAGACGGGCCGTATCGCGCCCGACACTCCAGCATTAGAAGACGAGCAAGAGACCGAGAAGAACTACGCAAATCCATGCGGGAATGGCGAGAGACGCGACAGCCTTGTGGACCCGAGCCACTGAATCCTGTGCACTCTGAGCCGCAATCACACGGGCGTCTTCAGTGAACGCCGCCAGGGCGGGCACTGGCACATCTCTGTCATCGGCTTCGTCAGCGGGCGAGGATATGATAGATCGGATGGCAGCATGACGTACCAATGTCAGCTGGAACTCACCAACGACGCCCAGCCGAGGAGGCTGCACTGCGTCCTCGGCGCCGAGAACGACGTGATACTCACTATCAGCGAGAATCTTGATGCTATCCGTGCCAATCTCTGGAGCCCAAACACTATAGAGACCATCGACGCGGGATAGATAGACGTCTAGAGACTGTGCAACTGGCGATGCCGCCACTGCGCACAATTCTTGGAATCGGGGTCCAGAGACACGAAGGGAGACCTCCAGCGTGTCGGGAATGGTGCGCAAATGGAAGTCGACTTCCGTCTGATAGCTCGGACAGCCCCAGATGGTGCACTCCTCAACCGTGGACTCGTCTGCGACTTCTTCAATGCGGAGTCTGGCGGTCGTCACGAGACGATCTGTGCCAAACATTGAAAGTCTTGTGCCCGACCACTTCGACGAGGCCGAGTACGCCGAGTCAAACGCGAGATCTGCAACCAAAACAGTGGAAGTACGCAACTCTGTGCTGCTCGATGAACCCTCCCGATAGACTCGGCGTATCTTCAGATCGCTGAATAGCTTCAGACTCGAGGCGGAGAAGCGGATTGTCCAGTCGAAGGGTATGAGATCGCTGCTCAGCTTCTCGCTAGATGGCGATGCTTCATGCAGCGACCACTCGTACAAGCTTGTATGCTTGGTGTTCCTGCTGAACTGAATCAGCTTGTCGAGTTTCGAAGTCACGATGCCCTTGGCTAGAGGTCAAGCGAATGCGTTCAAGTCCACATAACGTGTGCTTCTGCTGTGGACGCTCCAATAAGAAGGGTTGGGCGGGGTCGCCGCAACCAAGCCTAGGCCATCACGGCGACCCCGCCCAACCCAATCCGCACCCGCGGCCATCGGCAGCAAGCGGCGTTATACCGTGCCTATCCGGCGACGACGCGAACGTGCACCAGCCGGACGGGAACGCCGAATGCCTGTTCGAGATCCGGCAGCAAACTGCGCTGCGAGGGTTTGAGCCGATCCTTCGGACCCTTTACCTCGATGAAGCCCGCGAGCTGGTGCTTCATGTTGAACAGGAGCAAATCGGGCGGCTGGCACTTATGGCGATCGCAAAGCGCTCGTAGCCGCTCGAGGTCCGGCGTCTTTAGGATGCGGCGAAGGACCGCAGCCTTCTCCGGATGCGCGTCGTGATACAGGTACTTCTGCACGAGCGAGCGCACGCCTTCGACCTGGAACACGTGGACCGCCGTGAACCACTCCGCGAAGTGGTTCTTGGGCTGGGTTCTGGTCAGCCGGAGATCCTGTGCGTCGAATAGGAGCGGATACTGACGCGCCCAAACAGCGGCGAGGCGTGGCCACGAGGCGCGAAGCTCCTTGGTCGCGAAGATACTGGACTCAACCATCATTCACTCGCATCGGTATAACGTGGATTATACGGCAAACAAAAAATCGTTAATTCTCAGGAGCCTGCAGTAATTCTGCGGAACATCGCAGTAATTCCGCCAGACATCGCAGTAATTCCCGCGAACAACGCAGTAATCAGTCCAGAACCCAGCCCGCGTTCCACGGAACAGCCAAGGGGACAACCGCCTCGCGGCTGCCCCCTCGAATCCTCCACCCCGCGCACAATCCCGCAAGGGCGACAGTCAGTAGTGCACTTAGGCGACCTAGGTCATGCAGGACGAGCGAGGAGAAAAGACTACCCCCGCACCCCCCGAACCACCCCCGCCGCCGACCCCGCCAACAACGCCGGAAACGCTATCGTCAGCGCGAGCAACGGCCCACCGCCCACCTGCATCGCCTCACCAACCACACGAGCGACCTCAACCACAGATCCACTCATCGACTGCCAAACGAGCAATAGCATCCAAGACGCCGCCCCCGCCACGGACGCCAGCAACGGCACGCTAGCGTCTTCGCGCCGCACCCAAGCAAACGCCGCCGCCAACACCGGCACCGCAAGCCAATCAAACGCATACGTGCCGAGCACCAGCGCAAGCAGCAGCGCCACGAACCAAATCCCAAGTCCTGGCTTCCGCATTAGCGCGCTCCTCCCGCCGGCGTGAATGTCAGCTTCGCCCTCGTCTGTTCCTGCGGCAACGCATCCGCACTGCGCGGAAATCGCAACTCAGCGAGTTCGCCCCGCCGCCACAACTCCATGCGATCGGCATAGCGCGAGCTGACGGGATTCCCGCTCTGCCCGCCGGGGTAGGTGCCCCAGCCCTTCACCTCAGGTCCAAGCTCGACGACAAAGCGCCAGCTGGCACCGGTGGTGCCGTTGCTTTCCGATGGCGAGAGCGTGCCCGGACCAGAGCTGACCTCGAGCCCCGTACGCCCGAAGCCCGGCAGTCGCAGCAGGTGATGCACGTTCATCTGTCGCACATTGCCCCAACGCCACTGCGCGGGGTCGTTGCCCTGCGACGCGCGCGTATCGGTCCAGGCTTCGCGCAGCGCACGCAGCACGATCGCATCGCGCGTCTCGACGGCGTCACCGCTGCGGCGGTCATCCCACCAGGCATTGCTGGGGTCGCGCAGCAACATCACGAGGATCATCTGCCCCGGCGTGGCGATGCGACGATCCTCGCCGGGCACGACGAGCTCGTCCCAGGTGTGCTTGGTGAGCGAGTTCACGGTCGCGGCAAACAACACGGCCCACGCACTGGTTGGCGTGAACTCGGGCTCACCTGTGCTGAGATGCGCAAAGGCAGCCTCATCATCCACAGTCCATGTGCCTGCGGCCTGCGCGGCGACACGCGCGTCGCCGATGGCGGTCATGATGAACGGCGTGAGCTCGCTGCGCGGATCGGTATGGAAGCGACGCATGTCGTCCACGGTCACCGACGAATCCTCCCGCAGCAGGCGATTGATGCGCATCGCGCGCCAGGGCGAGGGCCAATCGGCACCGTGATAGCCGGCGCGCAGGCTGGGATCTATCGGCTGCTGATTGGCACTGGCGAGATATCCCTGCGCAGGATTCACGCTCTGCGGATACCAGCTCACCGGCTGATTGCCGGTCCAGTCGCTGGCCCGCGTGCTGCCGTCGAAGGCGACGTCGCCACGACGATTTGCCGGACGGATCGGGAAGCGGCCATTGCTGCGGATGCCGATGTTACCCTCACGATCCGCGGTCAACATGTTCTGCGCCGGCGTCTGGAAACTCTCCATGCGTGCGTAGAAGTCGCGCACGCCCGTGGCGCGCATGCCGCTGCGGAAGTTGTTGCCCTCGTCGCTGGGCTCGCGCGCGGTCCAGCGCTGCGACACCCAGCCGAGTGCGGAGCGGAACATGGGACCGCGATGCGTGGCGTAGAAGGTGTCGACGGCCACGGTCGCGCCCTTGGGATCGCGGTAGGTCTCGACGCGCAGCTTGAGGTCCGTCCACGCGCCATCGAGCATGTAGCGCCGCGGGGACGTCGAATCGTCCACCACTTCCTTGTAGAAGTCGACGACGTCGTTGCCGGTGTTCGTCATCGTCCACGCCATGTCGCGATTGAAACCGATCGGGATGATCGGTGCGAGCGGGAATCCGACACCATACGTGTCCAACGAGCCCGGCACCACGAGATGTGCCTCGTACCAAATGCTCGGCAAGGTCAGCTCAAGGTGCGGATCGCCCGCGAGCAGCGCGTGGCCAGTAGCCGAACGCTGCGGACCCACGGCCCAGTTGTTGGAGCCGATCACGGCCTCTCCGCGCGTCAACGACTGCGCGAGCTGGCCGATGGCCTGCGCCATCGCGACGCGCGTGCTGTCCGGCGCGACTGGGGCAGGGAGGCGCCAGCGTTCATCGATCACGGCACTGCGACGGCCCGGAACTGGCTCGATGGGCTCTTGGATCGGCGCGTTGATGCCGAAGATGGCATCGGCCGCTGCCGCGCCCACCATCTGCGACACCGCATGATGCGCGAGCTCGCCCTGCTGGAACGACAGCGTCTGCGACATGCGAATCAACAGGTAGTACGTGTCCTGCGGCTCGAAGCGACGCGGACGCTGGCCGAGCAGTCGGTACTCCAGCGGCAGGTCCTGCGGACGCATGGCATCGATGTACGCGTTCACGCCGGCCATGTAGGCGTTCACGTCGCGCTTCACCACGGCGCTGTCGGGAATCGCGGTCCACTTGGCCATGGCGCCTTCGGCGAGTGCGAGGCGGCGCGCCGAGCGATCGAGCGGCAGGGCGCGCGCGCCTACCAGTTCGGTGAGCGTGCCCGCAACGGCGCGCTGGATCATCTCCATCTGGAAGAGTCGGTCGCGCGAATGGATCCAGCCCAACGCACGGGCCGCATCCTCCTCAGTCTGCGCAAACACATGCGGCACGCCGCGATCGTCGTAGCGCACATCGACGGCCGCCGAGAGGCCCGCGAGCTCGAGCGTCTGCTCGGCGGGCAGTTCCGCGCTGCGCACCACCGACCAGATGCCGGTGCTGGGGCTGATCAACTGGCCGAGCGGCGGCACGGGGCCGACAGGGCGCAATCCGACGAAGAGCGCGGCGACCAGGGCGACCGCGCTCAGGATGGTAGTGAAGAGGCGCATCTATAGAATGTAAGTGGGCTGGCGAACGACTTCGACCAACAGGTGGTGCTACTCGACCCAGCCCTCGTTCCGCGCCTTGATCGCCACCCAAAGCGAGAAGGCGCCCATCGCAAAGATGAAGCCCGGCACGCCCAGCGCATGCCCTGCGCCCACGCGCGCGATCGCCTGCATGCCGAAGATCGTGTAGCCGAACTGGATCGTCACGCAGAGCAAGCTGAGCATGAGCAGCAGCTGTGCGGCCGCCTTCCGCGCGACCAGCGCGACGGCACCGATGAGGCCCAGCGATGTGGCGAGCCCGAAGACGATCATCAGCCACATCGGCCGCTCCTCGCGCAGCATGCGCTGCGCCTCGGGTAGCGCGGCGGCCTGCTCCGGGGTGGTCATAAGATCCATCGTCAGCATCATGACGCCGAGCGCCATCCAGAGGAGGATGACGATGCTCGCGGGCTTGAACCACTTCGCGGGGGAGGCCATGGCGGGAGGGCGGGTTGAGGGGTGAGCGCGGCGCCCAGAACATAGCGTTCTGTCCAAATTCCGCATCTGCGATCTGTCACAAATTGGGGACAATCCACGTAGGGTATTCCAGCGCATCTCATTGTCCTACAACCACTTGGATTTTCCCTGACGGCTGGCCCAAGGCTTGCTCCCATATTCAATAGAAGCACCGCAGCCGTCCCATCCCACGCTTGGAGTCGCACATGCTCCGCCCTCGTCTCGCTCTCGCTGGACTCGCCGCTACCGTGCTCGCGCTCAGCGCCTGCTCGATCAAGCGCGTCGAGCGCATCGATCCGAATTCCGTCACCGACCTCTCGGGCCGCTGGAACGACGCCGACTCGCGGCTCGTCGCCAACGCGCTGATCGCGCAGTCGCTGGAGGCCTCGTGGTCGCGCGACTACGCCGCGGCCAACGGCGGCACGGCGCCGGCGGTCATCGTCGGCCAGGTGCGCAACCGCACCATGGAACACATCCCCGTCAGCACCTTCATTCGCGACATGGAGCGCGCCTACGTGCAGAGCGGCATGGTGCGCTTGGTCGCCGGCGCTGAAGAGCGCGAGGAGCTGCGCGGTGAGCGTACCGACCAGCAGACCAACGCCTCGGCTGAGACGCGCGCACGACTCGCGCGTGAGTTGGGCGCCCGCTACATGCTGCAGGGCGAAGTGCAGGCGATCGAAGACCAGGAGGGTCGCGAGCGCGTGATTTTCTACCAGGTGGATCTCACGCTCACGGACCTCGAGACGAACGTCCGCACATGGGTGGGGCAGCACAAGATCAAGAAGTACATCCAGAGCCGTCGGATCACCCCGTAATCACGCTGCATCCCGGAGCCCAATATGCGTAGCGCTTTGCTTCTCGTCGTTGCCGCCGCCTGCGCGCCGTATCCGCAGCGCGTGGATCAACCGGTGACGATCCCCAACAATGCCAACGTCCCACAGCTTGAAGGCTCCGCCGCCGCTGCCGCGCAGCAGGCCGAGTATGCGAGTCTCCGCTATTCGGCGGATTCCGTGTACGCGCTGGCCATTCGCGGTTGCCAGCCCGGCATCTGTGATGCCATCGGTCGCGGCGAGATCGTGCTTGGCATGACGCCAGACCAGGTGATGGCCGCCGCGAAGACGGGCCCGCAGGCCTGGGTCCTGCGTCGCTTCGACGGATTCGGCACGATGGTGCCAGCCACGCAGTCGGCCACGCCCTATGACCGCGTGGGTCAGGTGATGGTCGTGCAGCTCGATGGCGGGCGCGCGGCGGTCGTGAGCCGTCGTGGACCGCAGGGCATCATGGTCGCGAGCACTCCGCAGGACCAGACGGCGCAGGCCCGCGCGCGTGCGCAGGCCGAGGCCTTGGTGCGCGAGGGCGATGATCTCGTCGCGTCGAATGACATGGCCGGCGCGTTGAATCGCTACGACCGTGCGAGCGTGCTCGATCCGGAGCAGCCGGAGATCGAGTACAAGGCCGCGCGCCTGCTCGACCTGCAGTTGCGTCCGCAGGAAGCGCTCATGCGCTATCAGCGCTTCTTGCTCTCGATGGACATCGAGCGCATCCGGGCGCAGGGCGAGGCCAATGCCCGACTGGCCGAAGCTATCGCGCTGGCCCAGCAACGCGTGATTGTCCTGCGCGGCGAAGTGCCGCGCTGACCGACGGGGGCGGTCCGGACGGACCGCCCTGCTTCACATCCGGCGTCCCATGTTCGCATTCCTGCGTTCCGCCCACATCCGCATGGCCATCGTGCTTCCACTCGTGCTCGGCACGAGTGGTTGCGCGGCGGCCAATGCGGCGTGGCGCGCCGGACCGATGGGCATCGCGGCCGAGTGGACGATCCGCGACCATCTCATCTACGGTCGCGCCGATGATGCCTGGATCGCGATGGGTGACAAGAAGGTCGCGCCGCGCGACGCGCTGCTGCGTCACATGTACCGCGGGGTGATCGCGCTGCACGCCGAGGAGTATGCGGCGGGTGCGAAGTCGATGGACCGCGCCTGGCAGATCGTCGAGGAGCGCTACACCAAGCGGATCTCGGCGGGCGCGGTGTCGCTGGTGACCTCGGATGCGGCGCTGCCGTACTATCCGCTGGCCACCGAGCACTACTTCATTCCCTACTACGGGGCCTTGAACTGGCTGGCGCAGGGTGAGCTCGACGAAACAGCCGTCGAAGCGCGTCGCCTGGCGATGCTGCTGCAGGCTGATGGTCGCAAGCCGGCGCAAGAACTCGAAGGTGCGCTGCGCTACGTGACGGGCGTGCTCTTCGAAGCCGCGGGCGAGTATGGCGACGCGCGCGTGGCTTACAGAAACGCCGCCGCGCTGCTCGGCACGCTGCCCGGCGATACCATTCCGCCCGGTGCCGACAGCGGCGACGTGGTGGTCATCGTCGAAGACGGATTCGTCGGGCGCCCGCAGCCGCAGACGCTGGGCATCTACACCAACTCGAATGAGCTGGTCGCGCTGACGACGGGTTCGGATGCCGATCGCCTGATCATCGCGGACCGCGTGGCCTCGCGGCGCTTCGATCGCTTCGATCACGATCCCGACCTCGGTTGGCTTACCTACGAGGTGAATTGGGCAACGTTTGGCGAAGCGACGCCTGGGCAGCATCCGATTGAAGTGCGCGCGGATCCGGCGACCTTCAATCAGCTCGACGCCGACGTGACAGGCTCGGTGGGCGCGGATTTCAATCGCGAAGTGCCGGCGAAGCTGGCGCGCGGCATCGCACGCGCGGCGGTGCGCTACGCGGCGATGCGCGCGGCGGAAGGTCAGATCGACCGCGCCATCAACGGCGACGAAGATGACGAAGACAAGGAAGAGACGCGCTCGCTGCGTGTGCCGCGCCTGCTCTTCGGCATGCTGCTCGGCGTGTTCTCGGTGAGCTCGACCGTCATCGACCAACCCGACCTGCGTGCCTGGCAGTTGCTACCGGATCGCCTGACGATCGCGCGTCTGCGCCTACCGGTCGGCGAGCATCCGATCGCCGTCGTGCAGGGCGGCGCAGTGCATCAGTTGGGCACGGTGACGGTGCGCCCCGGAGGGATCGCGGTGCTCACGCATCGCGCCTGGCCCCGGGGCGGCATCGGGCCGACGATGGCTGCTATGGCCGCACGCTGAACGACGAGTAGACCTGCGTCGAGTTGCGCACGGGGCCGTTCAGCGCGTGCGTGAGGCCAATGCGGAGAGCGGCGTTCGGCACCCGCAGCACGGAGATCTTCGGGATGTCGAAGCTGAACTCGCCGCCGACCGCGCGCAGCGTCTCGCCGAAGTCTTCGTCCCCGCCGACGATCCAGTCGTGATACAGGCGGATCGGCCCCGTGGTCTCGGCGGTGAGAATCCCAAAGCGTCGTCCACCCGCGACGCCATAGGGCAGGCCCTGATGCTCGATGCGATTGCCGAGCACGATGGGGTCGACGAAGGGTGAGGCCGTGCCGCCGATGAAGAAGCGCTCGCTGAAGGGGCTCTCCTCGGTGACCTCGCCACCGCGGGCGCGTAGGCTCATGCCGCCCTGCGCCGCTTGCACGGTGAAGCGCGCGTCGACGCTGGTGCGCTGGAAGTCGGCGTCGTCCGCGGTGCCGCCGGCGCCGCCGGCTTTCAGGCCCAGCGTGATGGCGGTGCGCGGTTGGGCCTGCATCGTGTAGCTGCCACCCACTTCGGCGAAGTACAGCGTGCGGTCCCGCTGCGGGCCATCGAGCGTCGGGTTCTCACTGTTGCCGATGCTGCCGCCGAGTCGCGTGTGCAGCGTGCTACGTGCGCCGCCGCGCGCGAGATCCACGGCGAGCATCGCACCCGTGAAGCGACGGTCGAAGTTCTCCCAACCGAGTCCGACCTTGGACGGATGCTCGGAGGGGGTGTAGTCCGTGCGGAATCCTTCGAGGGTGATGGCCGGGCGGAAGCCGCGCCAGGTGTAGGCCAGGCGCGCACCGTTCCACGCGCCGTCCACGCCGCCGCCGGCGTAGATCACGCCCGTGCCGCGCCCGACGGGATCGCCGAACGTCGCACCGGCGCCCCAGACGCTGCCGTCGCTGGCATCCGTGCCGACGAGCAGGAAGCCGGCGCCGAGCGGTCCTGCACCGTAGCGACGCGGCGCATCGAGCGCTGTGGTCGTGAACTGCCGCGCGAGGCGCGTGTTGACGCGCTTTACGGCGGGGAACTGCGTGTCGTCGAGCGCGGGCGCGACGGGCAGCGAGCTGTTCGCATCGTTCACGCGCAGGTCCCAGCCGCGGCCGTGCAGGTCCAGCCACCAGATGCGGCCATCAGGGCCGACTTCGGGTGCGGCCGCGGCACCGACTGTGCGCACGGCGACGGTGATCGTGCCGCCGTTGAGTGGCAGGCGTTCAATCTCGATGGCGCCGCTGGCTTCGCTGGCCACGAGCAGTGTGGAATCGTTCTCCCACGCGGCGCTGTAGCGCGAGGCGGCATCGTCGGGGCCGATGATGCGCTCCTCGCCGCTGGCGATGTCGACGACGACGGGCACCCAGCGCGATCCGCGCTGGCGCGCCGAGGCGACGCGGCGGCCATCGGGCGAGACGCGTGCGCCAGAGTAGCTGGCGTCGAGCGTCCCCTGCTTGAGCACGCGATGGTTCCCGTTGCTGAGATCGACGAGCAGCAGCGAGCAGACGCCGGCGCCGCACTGCAGCGCGACGGCCTGCTTGCCGTCGGGCGTGGGGTCGGCGAGCAGGATGCCGGCGCCGCGCGTCACGCGCCGCACGTTGCCGGACTTCACCTGCCACACGAAGAGATCGTTGCGCGAGCGGCCGTCGCCCAGCGGCACGCTGCGCGTGACGAGCATGCGCTCGCCGTCGGGCAGCCAGCGCGGGGCGTCGTAGGGGCTGCCGTTCACGGGCCGGAGGATCGCGGTGCGACGCAGCGCGCGCGGATAGGGCCGTGCCTCGATGATGTCCTGCGAGTCCTTGGCGAGTCGCTTGGCGCGCGCGGTGGAATCGCGACGCAGGCCGGCGGTATCGGGCTTCAACGAGAGCACGAGGATGCCGCCCGGATCGGTGTTGGTCGCACGACGCACGGCGATCCGCTCGCCATCAGGCGCGACGTCGGGCGAGCCGACGGCCCAGGCCCACTTCTGCACGAGCGTGCCTTGCGCGAGTCCGTTGCGACGGATCTGATCGCGGACGGCGGCGGCCTTCTCGGTCGCTTCGGCGCTGAATCGGCCGTAGAGCAACTCCGGCGAATCGCCAAAAGTGGCGTTGAACGCCGCCGGGAAGTTGCGCCCCACGCGTGCGGTGCTGCCACGCCAGAGCCGCGGCAAGACGGTGTCGCCGTACTGCTCCTGCAACCACTCGAGGTACGCCGAGCCGATGAGATAGCGCATGGCGCCGCCGTTGAAGCGACCCGTGGCGTCGAGTTGGCCGTAGGCGGGCAGGTAGCCTTCGAGAGCCAGCGTGCGGATGATGGCCGGACGCAGCGCCGAGTTCGGGCGGCCGCTACCGGTGAGTTCACCTTCGATCACCGTCGCGTAGCCTTCGGTCACCCAAGCCGGCACTCGCGTGATTGGCCCCAACGGCACGATCGACGCGATGCCCAGCGGCAGCGAGAACGGCTTCCGCGACGGGCGTAGCAGGTGCGCGAGGTGCGCGTACTCGTGCACGGCGAGCATCTCGCCCCATCCACGCGAGTTGCCGATGTTGCTGGTCGGCGAGGGCGGCGTGGCCCAGAAGCGCATGGCCGGTGTGGTGAGCGACGGCCATGCGGAGCCATTCGGTTGATTGAACGGATCTTCGACCAGCAGATCGATCTTGTGCGGGTACGCATAGCCCACGCGGTCCGCCACGGCGCTGCGCACGCTCTCCATGCGCTCGGCGACTTGTCGTGCCCAGGCTTCGAGTTCGGGCTCGAAGTGGATGCGGAAATGCGCGGTCTCGAAGCTCTTCCAGCGCAGCGAGGGGACTTCAACCTGAGCGCGAAGCGGCGCGGTGCCGACGAGGGTGACCGCGGCGAGCGCAGCGAGGATGCGGAGCGTGAAGCGCATGGGCGGGAAGCGGGTGACGGTCAGTCGAGGGCGGCGGCGAACTCCCGCACGATCTCGCCGGCGGGCTTCACCTCGTGGATGCCGGCGACGGAGCGGCCGGCCTGCCAATAGTCAGTACTCACATCGGACGAGTGCAGCGACTTCTTGAGGCGTCGTACGGAGTTCAGCGCGTAGTAGGTGCGCATCCAGTGCTTGGTCTTGCGGCCCTTGAGCATCCAACGCGCGAACCAGCCTGCCGAGGTCCCGAGGCGATCGATGAACGGATTCCGAATCACCGCGACCGGCACGCCCGTCAGGCGCTCCGTCATCACGATGTCAGCAGCCTCGGCGTCGACGATCGCCTGCTTGTAGGCATCGCTGGCCTTGCACTCCGGCGTGGCGATGAAGCGCGTGCCCAACTGCACGGCGGTGTAGCCCATGCGCAGATGCCGCGTGAACTCCTGCGCGTCGCCGACGCCACCCGCCGAGACGACTGGGAGCCCGAAGGGCGCGAGTTCGTTGAGCAGGGCTTCCGGTGCGAGGCGTCCGGCATGGCCGCCGGCCAGCTTGTTCACCGCGACGAGGCCGTCGACGCCCCCGTCCACACCCTTCTGCGCCCA
>PNKF01000012.1 GCA_013822285.1 Gemmatimonas sp. | reverse complement strand
AGCGAGTGCGGCTGAGCTGACGCTCGCGAGCGGGTAAGAGGCGGGCCGGTCCCTCGGGACCGGCCCGCTTCTGTTTGTGCCTGCGGGAATCTGGTGAGGGGCTCACGGAGGTCGGTCGCTAGGATGTTCATGGTTCCCGAGTGCAATTGCGTACTCAGCTGTAACTCACTGTTGACTCATCATAATGAGTATTGTATGATGTCCACCATGACGCAGCGCCTTCAGGTCCTTCTCGATGATGCCGAGTTCGCCGAGATTCGTCGCATCGCGCGTCGGCACCGGATGACGGTGGCCGAGTGGGTGCGGCAGGCGCTGCGCACGGCGCGGCGGGACGAGCCCCGATACGAGGCGGAGCGGAAGCTCGCCGTGCTTCGGGAGGCGACCGCCTACAACTTTCCGACGGCTGAGATGGACGAGATCCTCTCCGATATCGAGCGCGGTCGGCTGGGCGATCTCGAGTGATCTTCCTCGACTCGAACGTGCCGATGTATCTGATCGGTGCGGCGCATCCCAACAAGGACGCGGCGATTCGCGCCATCGATGCGGCGGCGACGCGCCGGGAGCGCATAGTCAGCAGCGCCGAAGTGCTGCAGGAGATTCTGTATCGCTACCACGCGAGTGGACGGCCGGAGCTCATCCAGCCCTGCATCAAGACATTGATGGGGCTCGTGGATGAAGTGTTTCCCGTGGAAGCGCAGGACGTGTTGCGGGCGAGAGACATACTACTTGGCACTCCGGGACTTTCGGCCCGAGACGCAATTCACCTCGCCGTCATGGAGACGCAGGGTGTGCAGCGGATTCTGAGCTTTGACCGCGGATTTGACCGTATTCAGACGATCGTGCGGGTGAGCTGAGCGGCTGGGGCGGTGCGGCTAAGCTGGGTTCCATCTCGGTGACGGATTCTGCGACTATGGGGTACGAATCGGCTGAGCCTCGCGCTCCGCGCCTGCATCCAGCCGGCGTCCCCCAGGTCAGCCACACGAGAGGTTTGTCATGCGTTCGCACAAGGGGCTCATGGCCATCGTCGCGGTATCGCTGCTCGCCGCAGCCTGCACCGTCGTCACCGAGTACGAGCCGCAAGAGGAGATGCTGGCCACTCTCACGGAGGCCACGCCGCAGGACAGCGCGGGCAATCCCGCCCCGCCGCCGCCAGGCGGCACCGAGGGCACGGGCTACATTCGCGGCGTCGTGCGTGGCGCCAATCCGCCCGGAGCCGTCGGCGACACGCTCACGACCTCGCCGCGGATCGCGCGGGTCTTCGTGCGCGCCTATCGCATCACGGGCTACACGCGGATCGGCCCTGAGCTCGGTCCGCTCGCGGCTGAGGTCGTGACGAATGCACAGGGCGAGTTCACTCTGCCAGCGGTGCGCAGCGGCAACTACGCCGTCGCATTCTTGACCCTCGCTTCATCGGACTATTCGGGTACGTGGGTGACCGCTCCGATCCACGCCACGAGCCACGAGTACCGCTGGTGGGTCACCCTGCCGCGAGCCGTGACGCCGTAGGCTGCGCAGTGCCCCGCGTCTCCGCCGCCCGCCGCCGCATCATGGCGGCGATCCGCGGCAAGAACACCAAGCCTGAGCTGCAGGTCCGCCGCGCGATCCATGCGTCTGGCCTGCGCTTTCGTTTGCACCACCGCGAGCTGCCCGGCTCGCCAGATGTGGTGCTCAGCCGCATCAAGACGGTGGTGTTCGTGCACGGCTGCTTCTGGCACGCCCATTCCTGCCAGCGCAGCAAGCCGAAGACCCGCGCTGCCTTCTGGCAGCGGAAGTTCGAGGCTAACCAAGCGCGAGACCGCCGTGTGCGATATTTCCTGCGCTCCGCGGGATGGCACGTGCATGTGATCTGGGAATGCGAACTCAAGCGCGAGGCGCCGCTGCGCAACTTGGTGCGCAGGCTGCGGCAACGCCGCGACGCACAGCAGTGACCAACAGGGTATCTATGCCAGCACAGGTCTTCATCGCGACGTCGCTCGACGGATTCATCGCCCGCCCGGACGGCGGCCTCGATTGGCTGCCGCAGCCGAGCGGGGATGCCGCGGAGGACGATCACGGATACAGCGCATTCATCGCCGGCATCGACGCCATCGTGATGGGACGCAGCACCTACGAAATGGTGCTCACCTTCGGCGATTGGCCCTTCGAGAAGCCCGTGGTCGTGCTCAGCTCGCGCGGCGTCACCATTGCCCCGGCGCTCGCCGAGAAGATCGTGCAGATGTCCGGCGAACCCGCGGAAATCATGGCAGCCTGTGCCACGCGAGGCTGGCACAATCTGTACATCGATGGAGGTGTCACGATCCAACGCTTCCTGCGCGCCGGCTTGATTCAACGCTTGATCATCACGCGCGTGCCGGTGGTCCTGGGTTCTGGCCTGCCACTCTTCGGTGCGCTTGAGCGCGATGCGCGCTTCGCGCATGCGCGGACGCAGTCGTATCCGACTGGGCTAGTGCAGAGCGAGTATCGCGCGCTGTAGTGCGGGCGATGCCTCGCGCGTAGCCGTGCCGTCAATCGGTGGCGCGCACGCCGCGTGTGACGGACATCACGCGAACTTTCTCGCAAAAGTTGTGACGCGCCGGCGCATCGCTGCGGTCTCCCAGGTGTTCCTTCTCCACGGAGACCGTGATGTTCAAGACAATTCGTCGTACTGCCTTCTCCCTGACGGCCGCTGCTGGCCTCGCCGTCGCAATGACGGCTTGTGATTCGCCCACGGGCTTGGGCTCCGGCACGTTGAATCTCTACCTCACCGACGCACCCGGCGACGTGCTCTCGGCCGTCGTGACCATCGACCGCATTTACCTGCAGGCCGATTCCAACGACGCGTCAGGGCGCATCATCCTTCGTGAGGACGACGTCACCACGGACTTGCTGACGCTGGTCGACTCCACGCATGCCCTGATCGAAGACGTGGAGATTCCCGCGGGTCGCTACGGCCAACTGCGCTTCGTGATCAGCGGCGCGTACATCGTGGTGGAAGGCGAGGGCGGCGCGACGGAGATCTACGCCTCGAGTCCGACCTACGCAGCGCTCCCGGCGGATGCCGTCGTGACGGGCAGCCTGCAGATGCCGAGCTTCGCGACTAGCGGGTTGAAGGTGAACCTCCCGGGCAACGCACTCGTCGTGGCCGATGACGGCACGGTGTCGTTGGTGGTGGACTTCGATGTGGCGCAGAGCTTTGGCAAGCTGGCCGGTGCGTCTGGGCGCTGGGTGATGTCGCCCGTGCTCCGAGGGTTTCCCCCCACGACGGCACCGTAATCCGAGGGCTGCAGGGGGCCAGCCCAGCTCGCAGGCGCCAATCTGCCCTCTGATGGTATAGCGAGAACAGGGTCCGACCCCCATCTTGGGGCCGGACCCTGATTCGTCGGAGCCCCCGGTATGACGCAGGCGCCACGCAAGCCGTTCGATGACGAAATCGACGTGTACGGACTGACCCATCCGGGAAAGCTCCGGCCCACGAACGAAGATCATTTCCTGCTCGCCGCCATCCATAAGCGCATTCGCGTGCTCTCCACGAGCCTCGCGCTCGAAGCCGTGACCGCGCGCGAGGATCGCCTGGCCTTCGTGGCCATGGTCGCCGACGGCGTGGGTGGGCTGGAGAGCGGCGAAGAAGCCAGCGCCACGGCGCTCGAGTCGGTGTTGCGCTACCTGAGCGAAAGCACGGACTGCTATTACCGCGCCGAGGCGGGCACGGACGAGTTCGAGCGCGAGTTGGTGGCGGCGGCCATGCGCGCGCATCAGGCGGTGAAGGACAAAGCCGCCGCCAGCGGCGGCGGCCAGATGGCGACCACGCTGACGATCTACATGGGCGTGTGGCCGACGTACTACCTCGTGCAGGTGGGGGACTCGCGCTACTACATGTACCGCGATGGACAGCTCACCCAGGTCTCGCGCGACCAGACGGTCGCGCAGGATCTCGTGGATCGCGGTGTGTTGACGCCTGAGGCCGCGCAGAAGACCAAGCTCGCGCACGTCCTCTCGTCGGCGATCGGCGGCGACGAAGCGTCGCCGGTCGTGACACGCCTGCAGTCGGTCTGGGGCATCGCCCATCTCATCTGCAGCGACGGTCTCACGAAGCACGTCAGCGATGCCCGCATCGCCGAGGTGCTGGGGTCGATGACCAGCGCGAAGCAGGCGGCCGAGCAGTTGCTCCAGGATGCGCTGGACGGCGGCGGCTCGGACAACATCACGATCATCGTGGGGCGCACCGCAGCGAAGCCGGGCCGCGGCTGATGCAGCGGCGTTCGTTGGCGGACCGCCTGCAGCGACCGCTGCGGACCGTGACGCTATCGTACGCCGTCTTCGCGGCGCTGTGGATCTACTTCTCCGATGCGGTGCTGGGGCAGCTGGTCCGCGATCCCGCGAAGCTCGTCGCGCTCAGCGTCTACAAGGGCCTCGCGTTCGTGGCTGTCACCGCGACGCTGCTCTGGCTGCTGATGCAGCGGCTCATCGGTGCGGTGGTCGCGCGCGAAACGTCGGAGCGTGAGCGCCATGACACGCTGGTCGAGGGGCAGCAGCGCATCCTCGAAGGCGTCGCGCACGGCTCGGCGCTGCGCAGCTCGCTCGAGGGCATCGTGCGCTTCATTGAGAGTCAGGCGCCGGGCATGCAGGGCTCGATCCTGCTGCTCGACGCCGAGGGCAAGACGGTGCGCCACGGCGCAGGACCGAGCTTGCCGCCCGAGTACATGGAGGCGATCGACGGCGCGCCGATCGGCCCGATGGCCGGGAGTTGCGGCACGGCGGCGTTCACGCGCGAGCCGGTGTACGTCGAGGACATCGAGACCGATCCGCGATGGGCGGACTACAGGCAGCTCGCGGCGTCGCACGGCCTCCGCGCCTGTTGGTCGACCCCGATCTTCGACGCGGACGGGCGGGTCCTCGGCACTTTTGCGATGTACTATCGACGCGTCGCGAAACCGACGGATGACCATCGACGCTTGATCGATGTCGCCACGCAGCTGGCGTCCATTGCGATCAGTCGCGCGCGCACGGAGCAGGCGCTGCACGAGTCGGAGTCGCGGTTCGTGGCATTCATGGATGCCGCGCCGGTGATCGCCTGGGTGACGGACGAGCAGGGGCGCCATCAATGGATGAACAAGGCGTGGAGCTCGGTCTTCGGCCACCCGAGGGAGCGCTTCATCGGACATCGCGCGGACGAGTTGGTCCCCGCGGACGTCGCCGCACGCATTAATGCGTCGGATGCCGAGGTGCTGCGCACGAATGCAGCGATCGTGATTCCCGAGGATCGCACCGAGTACAGTGGCATGCGGCACTGGTGGCATACAGTGAAGTTTCCGTTCCGCAATGGTGTGGGCGAGCGCTTCGTGGGTGGGGTCGCGATCGACATCACGACGCGCAAGCGCATCGAGCTGGAACTGGCCTCGCTGCGCGCGCGGCTCGAAGTGGTGGTCGAGAACCTCCAGGAAGGCCTGATCATCACGGATCCTGAGGCCAGCTTCGTGCACTGGAACCCGGCGGCCCTGCGCATCATCGGCTACGAGAATGACGCCGAAGGTCGCGATGATATCCGTGAGTTCTCCAGGCTGTTCGATCTCTCGACGGCGGCCGGCGTGCCGCTCGCGCCCTCGGAATGGCCGTTGGCGCGCGTGCGGCGCGGCGAGGTCCTGCAGGACTACGAGGTGCGGGCGCGGCGGAAGGGGGAAACGCGCGAGCGTCGCTTGAGCTATTCGGGCTCCTGCGTGACCCTCGAGGATGGCTCCTGCCTCGCCTTCGTGACGCTAACCGATGTCACGCAACGTCGACAGCAGGAACAGCAGCTGCGCGACATGAACATCGGGCTCGAGGCGCGTGTCGACGCGCGCACGCGCGAACTGCGCGTGGCGATGCAGCGGGCAGAATCGGCCGACCGCATCAAGTCGGCCTTCCTGGCGACGATGTCGCACGAGTTGCGCACACCGCTGAATTCGATCATCGGCTTTACGGGTATCCTCTTGCAGCAGTTGGCAGGCCCGCTCAACGAGGAGCAGCGACGGCAGCTGGAGATGGTACGCGGCAGCGCGCGGCACCTGCTGGCGCTGATCAACGACGTGCTCGACATCTCGAAGATCGAAGCGGGTCAGCTCGAGGTGCGGGCCGAGGAGTTCGCCTTGCGGCCTGTGCTCGAGCACCAGCTTGAGGTGCTGCGGCCGCAGGCAGAGCGAAAGGGCTTGGTGATCGGCCTCGATGCGTCGGCGGCCCCGGCGATGCTGCGCACGGACCGCCGTCGCGTGGAACAGGTACTCCTGAACTTGCTCACGAACGCCATCAAGTTCACCGAGCGTGGGCAAGTGCACGTTCTTGCCGATACTTTGCCGGATTACCGACGAGGTCCGGAAGCTGACGCGGTGCCCGCAGTGCGCTTTCTCGTGCGCGATACGGGCATCGGGATCGCCGAACGGGATCTTGCCGAACTGTTCCAGCCGTTCCGACAGGTGGATTCCGGGCTCGCACGGCAACACGAGGGCACAGGCCTAGGGCTTTCGATCTGCCAGCGCCATTGCGAGCTCATGCATGGCGAGATTAGCGTCCAGAGCGAACCCGGTCGCGGCAGCACCTTCACCGTGATCCTTCCCCAGCAGCTCGAGACTGGTCCGTGACCCGACGCATCCTGTTGATCGAGGACAACGAGCAGAATCGGTACCTCGCGACGTTCCTCCTGGAGCGTCACGGCTACCGCGTGGAGGTGGCGGCTGATGGCGTGGCGGGCGTCGCGGCCGCGACGGCGTCGCCGCCGGACCTGATCCTGCTCGATATCCAGCTGCCGGGCATGGACGGCCATGCGGTGGCCCGCACGCTGCGCAGCAATGCGGCGCTGGCGCGGGTGCCGATCATCGCCGTGACGTCGTACGCGATGGTCGGTGACCGCGAGAAGGTGCTGGCGGCCGGTTGCGACGGGTACCTCGAGAAGCCGATCGACCCCGAAACCTTCGTCGCGAGCATCGAAGCCATCGCGGGCTTCCCGCGTTCCTCGCAGGGTGCGACATGACGCGCGTCCTCATCGTCGATGACAAGGACGAGAATCTCTACTACCTCCGCGCGCTGCTGCGTGGGCATGGCTTCGAGGTCGAGGAAGCACGCCACGGGGCGGAGGCCTTGGTCATCGCGCGCAGTCACCCGCCCGATGTGGTCATCAGCGACCTGTTGATGCCGGTGATGGACGGCTACACGCTGCTGCGCTACTGGAAGTCCGACGCCGCGCTGCGCGGCGCGCCGTTCATCGTGTACACGGCCACCTACACCGAGGAGAAGGACGCCAAGTTGGCTCGCGACCTCGGGGCCGACGCCTTCATCTTGAAGCCGTCAGAGCCCGAGCATTTCCTCGCGCAGCTGACGGCCGTGCTGGAGCGCGGCGCCGCTGCTGAAGCGCCGCGCCGACCTGTAGCGGACCAGGACGAAATTCTCCAGGTCTACAGCGAAGCGTTGATCCGCAAGCTGGAGGAGAAGTCCCTGCAGCTCGAGGACGCGAACAAGCGACTTGGGCGATCGGCGATGCAGCTGGAGATGGCGGGGCGTCTCGCGCGACTCGGCGGCTGGTGGCTGGACGCCGGCGCACGCCACGTCGTGTGGTCGGATGAAGTGGCCCGCATCCACGGCGAGCCAGAGGGCACGGCGCCTGACGTGGAGCGGGCCATCGAGTACTACGATGAACGGCATCGCCCGATGATCCGGCGCGCGGTCGAGCGCTGCTTCTCCGAGGGGACGCCCTGGGACATCGAACTCGAGCTCAACGCCCGCGACGGCCGCCACCTGAACGTGCGCGTCATCGGCGAGGCCGTGCGCGACGACATGGGCCGTGTCACGCGCATCCAGGGCGCGTTCCAAGACGTGACGGAGATGCGCCGCGCGCAGCGTGAGCGCCGAGATCTCGCGCTAAGATTGCAGCAGACGCTGGAGAGCATCTCCGACGCCGTGCTCATGCTCGACCGCGATTGGCGTGTGGTCTACGTCAATCCCATGGGTGAGCAGCTCTTGCAGCGGCGCCGTGAGGCCCTGCTCGGGCGCAACGTCTGGGAGGAGTTCCCCGAGGCGGTGGGTAGCACCTTCCAGCGCGAGTATGAGCGCGCGGTGCGCGAGAGGGTCCGCGTGCAGCTGGTGGAGTTCTTCTCGCCGCTGCATAGCTGGTTCGACGTCACGGCGTATCCGATGGAAGACGGCCTCGTCATCTATTTCCGCGACGTGACGGCCCGGCGCGAATCGGAGCGGCGCTTGGCGCAGCAGGCGACGATGCTCGACAAGGCCCAGGATGCCATCTTGGTCCGCGGTCTCGACGACACGATCCTCTACTGGAACAAGAGCGCGGAGCGGCTGTACGGCTGGGCCGCCGAGGAGGCGGTCGGGCGCAACGCGCATGAGTTGGTCAACGACAACTCCACGGAGTACCTGCAGGCGAAGCAGGAGTTGTTGCAGCGCGGTGAATGGACGGGCACGCTGCGGCAAGTCGCGCGCGGCGGACGTCGCGTGGTCACCGAATGCCGCTGGACCTTGGTGCGCAACGATGCGGGGGAGCCGGAATCGGTGCTGGCCATCAACACCGACGTCACGGATCGCCGCGACCTCGAGCAGCAGTTCCTCCGCGCGCAGCGCCTCGAGAGCATCGGCACGCTGGCGGGCGGCATCGCACACGACCTGAACAACGTGCTGGCGCCCGTGATGATGTCGTTGGACTTGCTGCGCGATCTCGCAGGACCGCCGGGGCACGAACTCGTGGAGAGCTTGCGCAGCAGCGTGGGGCGCGGCGCGGACCTCGTGCGGCAGGTGCTCACCTTCGCGCGTGGCCTCGACGGACGCAAGGAACGCGTGGACGTCCGTACCGTAGTGCGCGAGATCGAGACCGTCCTGCGCGACACCTTCCCCAAGCGCATCGCGATCGCCGTTGAGCTGCCGGAGACGGCGACCTGTGTCATGGGTGATCCGACGCAGTTGCACCAAGTCCTCATGAATCTCGCGGTCAACGCGCGGGATGCGATGGCGAAGGGCGGAGAGCTGCGCATCAGCGTCACGCGCGAAGACCTTTCAGGTCCGGCCGCCGTGCAGCTGCGGCTGGCCCCGGGCCGCTATGTCCGCATCGCCGTGGCTGACCAGGGCAGCGGCATCGCGCCGGACCACCAGGAGATCATCTTCGAGCCGTTCTTCACCACAAAGGATGTCGGCCACGGCACGGGGCTCGGACTCTCCACCGTGCAGAGCATCGTGCGGGGGCACGATGGCGCCATCCACCTCGAATCCGAACTCGGCAAGGGCAGCGTCTTCACCTGCTGGTTCCCCTGGGTGGGGCAGGAGGATGAGCAGCCTTCGGCGCCCAACGCGGCACGTCGCCTCCCGCGCGGCGATGGCGAGCTCATCCTAGTCGTGGACGACGAGCCGAGCATTCGTACGGTGGCCGAGCGCATCCTTACGCGGCACGGATACCGGGTGGTCACAGCCGCGAACGGACACGAGGCACTGGTGGTGTACCGCGAGAAGCGGGAGGAGCTGGATGCCATCATCACGGACGTCGCCATGCCGGGCATGGACGGCCCCGAGTTGATCGCCGCCCTGCGCGCCGAAGGCGTGTCGGTGCCCATCATCGTGGCCAGCGGCTACGTGACGGACGAAGGCGCGGGGCGACTGCTCGAGGCGGCCACGGAGTTCTTCGTGTCCAAGCCGTTCTCGGCGGAGACCTTGCTGACGACGCTGCGCGGAGTGCTGGTCGGGCGCTGAACGGGCGGGGGCAGTGGGGTATCTTTCGGGACGCGTCTGACGCCCTTTTCGGGATCCCCATGCGCAACCTCGTCTTGTCCGGCCTGCTCGTGACCGCTCTCGCCGCCCCGGCGTCCCTCGACGCCCAGGGACTCACCCCGTCGAATCCCAACGACCCCTTCCTGTGGCTGGAGGAAGTGGAGTCGGAGCGTGCGCTTTCATGGGTACGAGAGCGCAACGCGCGCTCGCTCGGCCTGCTCGAGGGTGACGCGCGCTTCGCGGCCCTGAACGCGCAGGCGCTGGCGATCGTCAATGCGACGGATCGCATTCCCGCTCCGAGCTTCTGGGCCGGTGCGATTTCCAACTTCTGGCAGGACGCGGCCAACGTGCGTGGCATCTGGCGTCGCACGTCGCTCGACGGCTACCGCCGCGAGTCGCCGGCCTGGGAGACCATCCTCGACGTCGACGCCTTGGCCCGCGCCGAGGGCAAGAACTGGGTGTTCCGCGGCGGCGACTGCCTGGAGCCAGACGAGCGCTACTGTCTCGTGCAGCTCTCTGACGGCGGTAAGGATGCCGTGGAGATTCGAGAGTTCGACGCGGTGACCAAGCGATTCGTCGACGGCGGATTCCACTTCAGCGAAGGCAAGCAGAGCGTCGCCTGGCTGGACCGCAACACCCTGCTCGTCGCGCGTGAGTGGGCCGCGGGCGAAATGACGAACTCTGGCTACGCCTACGTGGTGAAGCGGGTGACGCGCGGGCAGCCGATCGAACGCGCGGTCGAAGTGTTCCGCGGCGAGAAGACCGACGTCTCGGCGTCCGGCTTTGCGCTGCGCGATGCCGACGGTCGCGTCGCCGCCACGTTGTTGTATCGCGGACGCACGTTCTGGGAGAGCGAGATCCATCAGCTCACGCCCACGGGAAGCCGCCAGCTGCCGTTCCCGGCGCGGCAGAACCTGCACGGATTGATCGACGGTCAGTTGCTGTTCACGGCCAACGAAGACTGGAATGGTTTCAAGGCCGGCGATGTGCTGAGCTACGAGCTCGCCGCGCTGCTCCGTGACCCGGCGCGCGCGAAGGCCGAGCTCGTGCTGCGGCCGGGGCCGCGTGAGTCGGTCGAAGGCATCGTGACGACGAAGGCGCGACTCGTCGTCGCGCTGTACGAGAATGTGCGGGGCTCGGCGTATGCATATCAGCGCGGGGCGAGCGGGTGGACGCGCACACGCCTGCCGTTGCCCGAGAACGTGACGGTGTCCTTGGGGTCGACCGAGCGCGGGACGGATCGTCTCTTCGTGTCGGTCACGGGCTTCCTCACGCCGCAGTCGCTGTATCTCGCGGACGCCGCGGCGAACACGGCGGTCGTCATGAAGCAGGCGCCGGCTAAGTTCGATGCCACCGGGCTCGTCGTCGAGCAGCATGAGGCGACTTCGGCGGACGGTACCAAGGTCCCGTACTTCCTGGTGCGCCGGGCCGATGCGCCGCGCGACGGCACCACGCCGACGCTGCTGTATGGCTACGGCGGTTTCCAGATCTCACAGCTGCCAAGCTACTCGGCGATCCGCGGCAAGCTCTGGCTGGAGCGGGGTGGGGCGTTCGCCGTGGCCAACACGCGCGGCGGCGGCGAGTTCGGGCCGGCCTGGCACCAGGCGGCGATCGGCGTCAACCGCGATCGCGCTCACGAGGACTTCCTCGCCGTCGCGGAAGATCTCATCGCGAAGAAGTTCACCTCGCCACGGCGCCTCGGCATCCAAGGCGGCTCGCAGGGCGGCCTGTTCATGGGCGTGGCGATGACGCGGCGTCCCGATCTGTTCAACGCCGTCATCATCGGTGTGCCGCTGTTCGACATGCTGCGGTTCCATCTGCTGCTGGCCGGTGCGAGCTGGATGGGTGAGTACGGGAATCCGGAGATCGCCGAGGAGAGGGCCTGGATTCTCAAGTATTCGCCGTATCAGGCCCTGGCGGCCGGCAAGCAGTATCCGGAGCCGTTCATCTTCACGTCCACCAAGGACGACCGTGTGCATCCGGGCCACGCGCGCAAGGCGGCGGCGCGGCTCGAGCAGCTCGGGTACCCCTATCTCTACTACGAGAATATCGATGGTGGGCACTCGGCGGCTGCGAATCTCGTTGAGAGTGCACGGCGTAATGCCTTGGAGTACACCTACCTGACCCGCAAGCTGATGGATACCCCGTGATGCGGAGCCGGCGATGACCCCTTGGGTAACGCGGCTCGTCGTGGCGAACGTCGCCATGTTCGCCCTGACCTACACCGTCCTGCCGAGCTTCGTCACTGAGCTCTTGGTCTTCGTGCCGCGGGAGATTCTCCTGCGGCCGTGGACGCTGGTGACGTACATGTTCCTGCACGGAGGCTTCTCGCACATCCTCTTCAACATGTTGGGCTTGTTCTTCTTCGGCTCGCGAGTCGAACAGCGGTTGGGCGAGCGTCGTTTCATCACGCTGTATCTCATCGCCGGCATCTTCGGCGCGCTGGCCTCGCTGATCTTCACGCCGCGCGCGGCGGTGATCGGCGCATCGGCGGGCGTTTTCGGCGTGATGATGGCCTTCGCCATGTTCTGGCCGCACGAGAAGATCTACATCTGGGGCGTGATCCCCGTGGAAGCGCGCATCCTCGTGTTGGTGACGACGGCGTTCGCGCTGTTCGCGGGCCTCGGCGGACGGGGCGGCGGCGTGGCGCACTTCGCTCACCTCGGCGGATACGTCGGTGCCTTCGTGTACCTGTGGTACCTGCAGCGCAACAGCGCGCAGCGCCGCTTCAAGGCGCAGATGAACCGGGTGGAGCCATCGGTGAAGCGGCAGGTCTCGCTGCACCGCGATCAGCTCGATCTACAGGGCGTGCACGAGCTCACGCGTGACGAGGTGAACCGCATCCTCGACAAGATCAACGCCAGCGGCATCGAGAGCCTCACGCCGGAGGAACTGCGCTTCCTCTCGAACTTCGCGCCGATGGACGACCGCAAGCCGATTCCGCCGAGCTGAGCCGGCGCGGTGTCGGTTCGCCGCATGGAGGCAAACCAGAAGGGCGCATCCGAGTGGATGCGCCCTTCTGGTTTGCTGGGGCAGCGGATCCGCCTTAGCGACCGGCCGGCTCCAGCCGCACGAGATTCGACGGCGCACCCATGCGATCTTCGATGGCCAAGTAGATGAAGCCGTCCGGTCCCTGGCGCACATCACGAATGCGACCGCGACGCGAGACCAGCTGCTCTTCCTCCACCACGCGACCCTCTTCGACCTTCAGGCGCCAGAGCACCTCACCGACGAGGCCGCCGGAGAAGATCGAACCCTGCCAGCCGCTGAACGCCCTGCCTGAGTACTGCATCAAGCCGGACGTCGCGATGCTCGGCACCCAGACCTTCACCGGCTGCTCCATGCCTTCGCGCGTGGTGCCGCTGTGGATGTTGGTGCCGCTGCGGTAGTTCACGCCGAAGCCGATCACCGGCCAGCCGTAGTTCTTGCCGGGCTGCACGAGGTTGAGCTCGTCGCCGCCCTGCGGACCATGCTCGGTTTCCCAGACGTTGCCCGCGGCATCGATCATCAGGCCCTGCGGATTGCGGTGCCCGTAGCTCCAGATCTGCGGCAGCGCGTCGGCGCGGCCCACGAACGGATTGTCGGTCGGCACGCGACCGTCATCGTGCAGGCGGATCACCTTGCCGTTGTGCACCTTCAAATCCTGCGCCGGATGCGCGGCGAGGTCGCCCTGCGGCGGGACTTGGCGATCGCCGACGGTGATGAACATGTAGCCCTTGCCGTCGAACGCGATGCGCGAGCCATAGTGGCCTTGGCCGCGCGACCAGGCGTTGGCCTCGAACACTTCCTGTACATCGTTGAGGCGATCGTTCGCGAAGCGCGCACGGATCACCGCCGTGGTGCTCTGGTCACCCGCCGCGTTCGGCTTGGCGTAGGAGATGTAGATGAGGCGGTTGCGAGCGAAGTCCGGGTGCGGCACGACGTCGAGCAGGCCGCCCTGGTTCCCGACGCGAATCGCCGGGAGCCCCGGCACCGGCTCGGCGAGCAAGCGGCCGTTGCGCACGATGCGCAGACGGCCGGGCCGCTCGGTGACGAGCATATCGCCACCGGGCAGAAAGGCCATGGACCACGGATTCACCAAGCCTTCGGCGACCGTGACCACACGGAACTGGTGATGCACGGAGCGCAGGGGCGCATCCTGTGCGGCGAGCAGCGCAGGCGCGACGAGCGCCGCGCCAAGCGAGAGAGATCGGAACGACATCGAAACTCCAGGGTGCGGGAGGAGGATGTACGAAAACTGACGCGCGCCTGCCCTAAGGCAAGCGCGCGTCAGGCCAACCCCTGGCTGCGGGGCTCAGTTCCCGCGGGGCTTCTCGCGCGCTGAGCCCCGGCTCCCACGATCGCCACCGCGATCGCCACCGCGGGCAGCGCCGCGAGCAGTGCCGCCTGACGAGCGGGGGGCCGACGCGCGGGGCGTGGCGTTGCCGCCGCCGCGCGGGGCACTCGCACGAGGCGCGGACTCACTCCGCGGGGCGCTCGCCCGTGGCGTCGACTCCGTGCGCGGAGCGGACGCCCGAGGCGATATCTCGCGGGGGGCGGTGGCGCGTGGCGTGTTCTCCCGCGGCGCATTCGCTCGCGGCGCATTCGCTCGCGGCGCATTCGCTCGCGGCGCGTTCGCTCGCGGCGCATTCGCTCGCGGCGCATTCGACCGTGGCACGTTCGTCGCCGACGGCGCACGCGTGGTCCGCGGCATCTCCGGTGCCGGCACTGCGCGCTCTTGGCGCGCCGTCCCCCCGCGCTCGGTCGTTCGCGGCGTCACGTTGCGGGGCTCCCCGCGCGTATCGCCGGAGCGGGCCACACGACCGAGGTCGCGGGTCGCCGACGGCGCGACGCGCTTTCCATAGGCGTCGTTGCGCGGCACGGCCCGGCGCTCGGCCACGCGTCCGTCACCCTCGCGGCGGTAGCCACGGTCGTGGCGATCGAAGCCCGCATTGCGATGCACCACGCCGTAACGACGCACGTAGCGCGTGTCCCAGCGGCGATGCACCACGCCACGGTTCACCACCACGATCGTGTGACGCGGTGCGACGTAGATCGGGCTCAGCACGATCCAGGGACGCGCGACGACGACCCAACGTGGGCCGTGCGAATGCCAGCCGTGGTGATAGACACGATGGCCCCACCAATCGACGTCATACGTGAGCCAGACGCCGACCGGGTACCCCACGCCCCAGCTCCAGTATGCCGGGTGCGCGTGCGTCACGTACACCGGACGATGATAGATCACGGCCGGGTCGTAGGTCGGCACGTAGATCACGCGCGGCTCCGCGGGCACGATGCGGATGACCTCGCGTTCCACGACCACCTGCTGTTGCGCGGTCGTCTGCAAGTTGCCCTGCACATTGGCCATGCGACGCAGGCGCTGCACGGCGTCGGTCACGTCGCCGGGCTGCGTGGCATAGGCTTGGCCGAGCGCCGTCATCCAGTCTTCGCCATCGGCGAGCATGTTGAGCACGGGCTCGTAGTGCGCCACGGCCTTCACGCTGATCTCCCAGGGCATCTGGTCGATGTTGTCCGTGCCGAAGGCCTTCACGTGCGCTTGCGCGGCCAAGACCTGGTCCGGATACGTCGCGGCCACCAGCACCTGCGCGAGAATCGGATCGGGATACAGCGCGATGGGTGCGAGGAGATTATCGAGCTCGTCCGTCGTCCACTGCGACGCGGCGATGCTCGTCGCCTGCGCGTCTTGCGCAAGCGGCGCTGAGGCGGGCGTCGCGAGGGCGAGCGCCGAGACCAGCTGCCAGCTGAGGGTACTGCGCCGCATAAGGCCTCCGAGAGATCGCGGTCGCTGGGTGATACCCGTCCCTTTGCGGGTGTTCCCCGGGTTCCCGCGCCGCGCGACTTCCCGGCCTCCCGCTCACGCTCTACGTTCCTGTCGTGAGTCACGCACTGGTCAGCCATGTTCTCGCGTCCATCGCGTACCGCACGCAGAAGGCGCTGCGAGACGCACCGCCGAACTACCCCGAGTTCCGCGCCGGCGCGGAGACGCGGAGCCCGGTGGCGATCCTGCGCCACATGACCAGCGTGCTGGGCTACGCCCGCACCTTCAAGCTCGGTGGGACGTATCCGATCCATCCGGAACCGCTCGCGGACTTTGCGGCAGAGCAGCGGCGGTTTCATGAGATGTTGGAGTCGCTGCGCGATGCGCTGGGCGACGATGGATCGCTGGGCACGCTGACGACGCAGCAACTGCTGCAGGGGCCCCTTGCCGATGTCATGACGCACGTCGGGCAGCTGGCCTTGCTGCGGCGACTGGTCGGCGCGCCCGTCGCGCCGGAGAACTTCATCTACGCCGACGTCCGGGCCGATCGGCTCGACGTCGATCAGCCCGCGCCGGCGCGTCCGGACACCGAGTGGCCGGAGCGGCCGCGGTGAACTGACACTCGCGCGTGTCCGCGCGCGTATGACGATCTGAACCCCACCGGAGACGGCGATGGAAGAGATCAAGGTCAGCGGCGCCAAGCTGCTCGAGAAGGTCAAGGCGCTCATCAAGGAAGGCAACGTCCGACGCATGGTGCTGCGGAATCCGCAGGGCCGCGTATTGCTGGACGTGCCCTTGAACGCCGGTATCGCCGCCTCCGCCCTGCTACCGCTGTGGGCGGCAATCGCGAGCATTGCGGTGCTGGCCACCGACTACACGATCTTGGTGGAACGGGACGGCGGCAAGCCGTCCGTCTGACACCGGGGTTCTGCAGCCCGAAGGTCCTGCAGTCGTGATGGCCGTCACAGGCCATCCGCCGTTCGCCGTGACATCATGTATGATGCACTTGTGGCGGGTCGCGGTCGCGGCCCGTCCGTCACCCTAAGCCGGACCGCATATGTTGGCCTCGCTTCGTTCCCGCGCGTTCCTCGCCCTCACCGTCATCACGCTCGCCGCCTGCGGCGAAGAGACGGCCCTGCCTACGGATCTGTCCACGGCCGAGGCGACGGAAGACATTGAAATCACGCAGGCGCAGTTTGAGACGCCGCAGACCACGGCGCTCGTGGATCTGGGTACGTCCATCGACGATGCGTTGTTCGCCGCGGGCGGCGGCGCGACGCTGGCGTCGGTCGTCGCGGCCGGTCCGGCCGTCACGACGGTGCCGTCGCGTACCCTCGTCGAGCGCTTCGAGGAGGCCAGCACGAGCCCCATGTCCGCGCTCCCGGCGACGACGCTGGGCAAGACCTTCGAGTGGGATGTCGTCGACGATCGCTACGAGATGACGGCGCGCACGGGCGCACCGCAGGACGGCGTCCGGTTCATTCTGTACACGATCAATCCGCTGACGGCGGAGCCGGCAGAGCCGCTGGTGGAAGTCGGCAGCGTGACGATCACGCAGGGCGGCACCGAGAGCAGCCCCTCGGCGACGCTGACCGTGCGCAACACCGCGGGCACCTCGGTGTTCAGCTACACGGCCGTCCGCAGCGGCACGGCATCGGTGCCGGCCTTCAACATCTCCGGCAACGCGGGCACGGGGCCGAACGCGGCGACCTTCTCGCTCAGCGTCGGCGTGAACCTCATCAGCCAGAACATCACGGCCGATTGGCGTACGACGATTCCCGCGCGTTCGCTGACCACGCGGACGACGCTCGGCATCAATCCGAACACCGGTGCGGTGACGCTGCGGGGCATCATGCAGCGCGGCCTGCGTCGCGTCGAACTGAGCGGCACCTTCAATTCGACGTTCGGCGGGCAGCTGACCGTCGAGGTCGGCAACAAGCTCTTCGCGCGCATCGTGATGGATGGCGAAGGCGGCGTGGCGATCACGAACCCTGAAGGTCAGCCCCTCACGCCTGAGGAGGAAGCCACGCTCGAGCTGATCTTCGACTGGTTCGAGGCTTCGCTCACCTGGTACAGCGCGCTGCTCGATCCGGTGTACGTGGCGCTGGGCGTGGATCAGTAAGACACGGGGCCGAAACCCTCGTCTCTGCGAGGGCGTAGACCCGGTAGTCCTCCGAACAAACCCTCAGGGGACCTAGGCTGTCAGATTGCTGACAGCTGGTGGTCCCCTGAGCGTTTTTCCCACCCCCAGGTCCTGCATGCGCCAACTCACTCTCGCCCTGCGGATGCTCCGCAAGACGCCGTTCGTCACGGCGGTCGCGGTGCTTTCGCTTGCCCTCGGCATCGGCGCGAATGCCGCCATCTTCTCGCTGTTCGACCAACTGCTGCTGCGCACGCTGCCGGTGCGCGATGCGCAGGAACTCGTGAACTTCGCGTCGCCGGGGCCGAAGCCGGGCAGCACCTCCTGCAATCAGCAAGGCGAGTGCTCGGAGGCGTTCTCGTATCCGATGTACCGCGATCTCGAGGCCAAGCAGACGGCGCTGGTCAGCGTAGCGGCGAGCCGCATCTTCGGCGCCAGCCTGTCGATCGACAACGAGCCCAGCGTCGGTGAGGGGGCCTGGGTCTCGGGGACGTATTTCTCGACGCTCGGTGTGCAGCCGCTGCTGGGGCGCCTGCTCGGGCCCGACGACGATCGCGTGCCCGATGGGCATGACCTCGTCGTCATCAGCCATTCGCTGTGGCGTGACCGCTTTGCCGCACGCACGGATGTCGTGGGTAAGACGATGGTCGTGAACGGACGCACGATGGAGATCATCGGCGTGCTGCCCGAACAGTTCACCGGGGCGACGGCGGGCTCGCGTCCGCTGTTGTACATCCCGCTGTCGATGCGCTGGGCCTTCTCGACGACCGGATATCGCGGCTATGAGAATCGCCGCGATTACTCGCTGTATGTGTTCGGGCGCCTCAAGCCTGGCGGCACGATCGAGGAAGCGGAGGCCGCACTCAACACGCTGTACCAGCCGATCCTCACAGAAGTGGAAGCGCCGCTGCAGGAGGGCATGAGCGAGAGCACGCTTGAGCGCTTCAAGGCGCGCCGCATCGAGTTGGCACCCGGGGCGCGGGGCCAGAGCCGTGTCCATGCGGAGGCGCAGACACCGCTCATGCTGCTTTTCGCGATCACGGGCACCGTGCTGCTGATCGCCTGCGCCAACGTGGCGAATCTCCTGCTCGCCCGCGGCGCGGGGCGCTCGACGGAGATGGGCGTGCGCCTCGCACTCGGCGCGTCGCGTGGCACACTGCTGCGGCAGCTGATGCTCGAGTCGCTGCTGCTGGCGGCCTTGGGCGGCGTCGCAAGCCTGCTCGTGGCACGTTGGACGCTCACGGGCATCGCGACCCTGCTCCCGCCGGACGCCGTCGCGTCGATGAACTTCGCCGTGGACTGGCAGGTGATGCTCTTCGCTGGCGTGCTGGCCGTGGTCACGGGATTCGTCTTCGGCCTGTACCCGGCGCTGCAGAGTACGCGTCCCGACTTGATCGCGGCCATCCGCGCGGGGGCGGGGCAGATCGTCGGCGGCCACACCTCGGCGAAGCTGCGTGCGGCGCTCGTGACCGTGCAGATCGCGCTGTCGATGGCCCTGCTCGCCTCGGCGAGCCTGTTCGTGAAGTCGCTGTCGCAGGTGTCGAAGGTGAACCTCGGCATCGTCACGGAGGATGTGATCACCTTCTCGACGTCGCCGAGCCGTGTGGGCTACGATACGCTGCGGGCCGGCGTGTTCAACCGTCGTCTTGAGGAAGAGCTCAAGTCGCTGCCCGGCGTGACCGGCGTGACCTCGTCGATGGTCGGCCTGCTGGCGGGCAATGATTGGGGCAACGACGTGCGCGTGCAGGGCTTCGAGTGCGGGCCGGACACGGACTGTAACTCGGTGTACAGCGAAGTCGGCCCAGGTTTCTTCACCACCATGGGTGCGCAGATGCTCGCCGGGCGCGACTTCACCGAGTCGGACATCGCCGGCGCGACGCAGGTGGCGGTCGTGAACCAGCGGTTTGCGGAGAAGTTCGGCTTGGGCAACGACGCGGTGGGCAAGTTCATGGGGCGCGGCGGCCAGAACGCGGACTCGCTGCAGATCCTCATCGTCGGCTTGGTGCCGAACATCGCGTACAACAACGTGCGGCAGGAAGAGCCGCTGCCGGTGTTCTACATCCCGTGGCGGCAGAACACCCGGACGTCGTACATGAACTGGTATGTGCGCAGTTCGCTGCCGCCGGAGCAGATGCTGACGCAGATCCCGGCGCTGGTGAAGCGCCTCGACGCGTCGCTGCCGGTGGAGGACCTCAAGACGATGCCGCAGCAGATCCGCGAGAACGTGTTCTTCGACCGCATGATCAGCATCCTGGCGAGCGCCTTCGCCGTGCTGGCGACCCTGCTCGCGGCGGTGGGCCTGTACGGTGTGATGGCGTATTCGGTCAGCCAGCGGACGCGGGAGATCGGCGTGCGGATGGCCCTGGGCGCGGACGCCGAGAGCGTGCAGCGCTTGGTGCTGCGCCAGGTCCTGTGGATGCTGGGCATCGGCGGCGTGATCGGCTTGGGTGCCGCATTTGCGCTCGGGCGCGCCGCGCAGTCACTTCTCTTTGAGATTCGCCCGCACGACCCCATGGCCCTCGGAATCTCCGTGGCCCTGTTGTCCGTAGTGGCGCTGGGTGCCGGTTATCTGCCGGCCCGACGCGCCTCGCGCGTGGATCCGATGCAGGCCCTCCGTTACGACTGACCGACATGGATATCGTCCGAACTCCCCCCAAGCGCACGGGCCGCAAGGTCGCCATCGGTGGCGGCATTGCCGCCGTGTTGCTGCTGACGATTGCCGTCGCCAAGCTCGACCCTGCCGTGCCCACCGTGGCCCGCGCCGGTGTCATCATCGACTCGGTGCGCCGCGGCGACGTGACGCGCGAAGTGCGGGGCCCAGGGTCGCTGGTGCCCGAGCAGATTCGCTGGATCACCGCGCAGGCGTCGGCCCGCGTCGAACGGCTCTATGTGCAGTCGGGCGCACAGATGTCGTCGGGGCAGCTCATCCTCGAGCTCTCCAACCCCGACCTGCAAATCCAGACGATGCAGGCGGAGCAGCAGGTGCGGCAGGCAGAGATCGACCTGCTCAACCTGCGCACGAACCTGCGCAGCGCCTTGCTCACGCAGGAAGGCGTGGTCGCGACGACGCGCACGCAGTATGTGAGCGCGGTGCAGGAGGCCGCGGCCGCGGATTCGCTGGTCAAGCGCAACTTGGTCAGCGAGTTCGACCTGCGGAACCGGCGCGCGCAGGCGGAGGAGATGACGACGCGCCTGCGCTTGGAGCAGGAGCGCCTGCAGCTCATGGCGGGAGCGATCGACAGCCAGATCGCCGTGCAGGCCGGCCAGGTCGAGCAGCTGCGCGCGATCGCCGCCAATCAGCAGGCCCGGTTGCGGTCACTCACCGTGCGTGCGCCCGACGGCGGGGTGCTGCAGGAACTCGATCTCGAGCTCGGCCAGTGGGTGCCTGAGGGCACCGCGCTGGCCAAGGTGGTGCAGCCGGGCCGCCTGAAGGCGGAGCTGCGCATTCCGGAGTCGCAGGCGAAGGACGTCGCGATCGGACAGCCCGCCAGCGTCGACACGCGCAATGGCATCGTCCGCGGCCGCGTGGCCCGCAAGGACCCCTCGGCGGTGGGTGGATCGGTGCTCGTAGACATCTCGCTCGAAGGCCCGCTGCCCGCGGGCGCGGTACCCGACTTGAGCGTGGACGGCACGGTGCAGGTGGCGCAGATGAACGGCATCCTCTTCACCGGTCGGCCGGCCGTCGGTGCGGCCAGCGGACTGGTCACGATGTTCAAGCTGGAACCGGACGGCGTGCACGCCGTACGGGTGCAGGTCGAGTTGGGCCGCAGTTCCGTGAATACGATCGAAATCCTCCGCGGCCTGGAGCCCGGGGACCGCGTGGTGCTGTCGGACATGACCCAGTACGCGAACGTTGATCGCGTGCGCATCAAGTGAGGCCGGAATGACGACGTTGATCCGCATGGAAGGCATCAAGAAGGTCTTCACGACGGATGAAGTCGAGACGCACGCGCTGTCCGACATCCATTTCTCCATCACGAAGGGCGAGTACGTCGCCATCTCCGGCCCCTCGGGCTGCGGCAAGACGACGCTGCTCTCGATCCTCGGCCTGCTCGACGCGCCGAGTGGTGGCGTGTATGAGCTCGCGGGACATCGGGTGGAGACCCTCTCGCCCGCGGACCGCGCACGCGTCCGCAATCGGCAGATCGGCTTCATCTTTCAGGCCTTCAACTTGATCGGCGACCTGACGGTGGCCGAGAACGTCGAGCTGCCGCTGACGTACCGCGAGGACATGAGCGCGAGTGAGCGCAAGGACCGCGTGGCGAAGGCGCTGGAGCGCGTCGGCATGAGCCATCGCGCGAAGCACTTCCCGGCGCAGCTCTCCGGCGGTCAGCAGCAGCGTGTGGCCGTGGCGCGCGCCGTGGCCGGTGATCCGGCGATCCTGCTCGCCGACGAGCCGACGGGTAACCTCGACTCCAAGAACGGCGAGGCCGTGATGGCACTGCTCCAGGAGTTGCACGGGCAGGGCAGCACGATCTGCATGGTGACGCACGATCATCGCTACGCGCAGCATGCCTCGCGCGAGGTGCACCTGTTCGACGGCAAGGTGGTGGAGCCGGCGATGATGGGCGCGGCCTGAGCGGCTGATTAAGAGTTGGTGAAGGGCGCGCAAGGAATCTTGCGCGCCCTTCGTCGTGGCCGGATGTTGGGCGCGACTCTCACCCGAGGATCGCGATGCGCCGATGGTCGATGGCCCTGCTCCTGATTTCGGCCTGCAGCGGTCGCGACGCGGCGCCGGCGGGCGATGCGATCGACCGCGTGGGGGACGCGGCTGCCTACGCGGCGCTCCCCACGCAGCGTCTGGCGCCGGAAGCACGGCTCTGCGGCAGTGGCGCGCAGGCCTGTGAGCTGCCGAATGCGACGGCCGGCGGTATGGTGGCGCCGAACGGCGACGCGCTGGTGCGCGTCGTCGGCGGGCGTTCCTCGCAGGTGGTGCTCGTGCGCGCCGGAGACGACAGCGCCGTCGCCATCGGTCGCGAAGGCGCCGGACCGGGCGAGTATCGCGCAGCGGTGGAGATCGCGCTCGACGACGCCGGCACGGTGCACGTCTTTGACATCTTCACGCGACGGCTGCTGCAGTTCGCGCCGGACGGCACGCCGCTCCGCCAGGGGATCGTCCAACTGCCGCCGGCGCCGCAGCCGGCGATGGCTTTGGTGCAGGGTGAGCTGTGGATGCCGTCAGCCGAGAACCCTGCGGCGAAGGGTGATACGCTGCCGGTGTTCGTCTATGCGGCCACGGATTCGGGAGCCGCGATCCAGCGGCACGCGCTCGACCTCCGGCTCGAAGCATTTGGCCTCGCCGAGCTGCGCCCCCTGACGGTGACGTTGGCCCCGATGCCGCAGTTTGCCTTCGGGCGCGACGGGCGGTTGGTGTATGCGCCGGGTGCGACGTCCGAGCTCACGCTCTTCGACGCGACGGGGCGTCTGGAGGCGCGCGGGGGATTCCGCACCGAGGGGCGGCCCGTGACCGAAGCGGACCTCGAGGTGGAGATCGCGCGACGAATGCGGGGGTTGCCGCCCGGGCAGATGCGCGAGCAGATGCTTCAGGCAATGCGCCAGTCCGCGAGCCGGCACCCCGGCGTCACGCAGTTGCGAGTGATGGCCGACGGCGGCATCTGGGCGCGCGAGGCGCCGGAAGCCGGCACCGACTCGGTCGCGTGGTTGGTATACACGGCCGAATTGGCGCCGCAGGCGCGCGTGCGGATGGGCGTCGACGACCGCCCCGTCGGCACGCACGAGGGTCGCGTGCTCGTCGCCCGCAGCGGTGACGACGAGGCGAACACCGGATACTGGTGGATGCGGCTGCGCTGAACCCCTCGCCAAACGCTCGGCGCGGATGCAGCGTAGAGGGCGCAAGCGGGTCTTCTCACCCTCTCCGGGACGATGTGATGTCGAAGCTCTCTCGAATCGCGCTGGTCGCCGCGATGCTCTTGCCGGCGCTTGCTCCGGTCACGACACTCGATGCGCAGGCGCGCGGTGCGCGCCTCACGCCGCCGTCGCCCACGGCGGTGAGCGAACTCCGCGACACGGTGCTGGTCTTCGGCCAGGACCGCGGCGCCCTGCTGCGCCGCTGGACGGTGCCGTTCTCGCCGGATCGTGCCGCGCGCTTGCGCGCGTTCTACACAGACTGGCGCGCCCGCCTGCAGCGCATCGACTTCGACCGACTCTCGCAAGAGGGAAAGATCGACTACCTGCTCCTCGACAACCGCCTGCGGCAGGAGCTGGACCAGCTGCAGCGCGACGAGCGCCTCGCCGGCGAGATGCGGCCGTACGCGCCTTTCGCCGCGGTGGTCGCGGGCTTCGAGGAGGCACGCCGCCGCTTCGAGACACCGGACGGCCAGCAGGCGGGCCGCGCGCTGGCCGATATGGCCCGACAGATCGACTCGCTCACGAAGGCCGTGCGGGCCCGCGCGCCGCAGAGCGCGCAGATCCCGCGCGCCGAGCGTATCGTGGGCCTGCGCACGGTGGAGTACCTCGGCGACCTGCAGACGCAGCTGCGCAACTGGCACCGCTTCTCGGCCGGCTACGACCCGCAGTTCACGTGGTGGACGGCCGATCCGTTCCGACGGGTGAACGAGAACCTCGCGACGTACCAGCGCGCGATCCGCGAGGTGGTGATCGGGCAGCGGCAGGGCGAGGAGGAGCCGATCATCGGCGACCCGATCGGCGTCGCCGGCGTGAACGCAGACCTCGCGTTCGAGATGATCGCTTACACGCCGCAGGAACTGCTGGCGCTTGCGGAGAAGGAGTTCGCGTGGATCGAGGCCGAGCAGCGCAAGGCGGCGCGCGAGATGGGCTTCGGCGACGATTGGCGCGCGGCGCTGGAGAAGGTGAAGCAGGCCTTCGTGCCGCCGGGCCAGCAGCCGGCGATGGTGCGCGACCTCGCGCGATCGGCGGTGAAGTTCATCACCGACCGCGACCTCGTGACCGTGCCGCCGCTGGCCGACGAAGTGTGGCGGATGGAGATGATGCCGCCACGGCAGCAGTTGGTGTCGCCGTTCTTCCTCGGGGGCGAGATCATCCAGGTGGCGTACCCGACGGACTCGATGCAGCACGACGACAAGTTGATGGCGATGCGCGGCAACAATCCGCACTTCTCGCTGGCGACCGTGCACCACGAACTGATCCCGGGGCATCACCTGCAGGGCTTTATGACGCAGCGCTACAATGCGCACCGGCAGGCGTTCAGCACGCCGTTCTGGGGCGAGGGTTGGGCGTTGTGGTGGGAGTTCCTGCTCTGGGACCACCAGTTCGCGCCGACGCCGGAAGACCGGATGGGAATGCTGTTCTGGCGCTCGCACCGTGCGGCGCGGATCATCTTCTCGCTGCGCTTCCAGATGGGGCAGATGACGCCGCAGGAAGCGGTGGACTTCCTCGTCAACCGCGTCGGGCACGAGCGGGCGAACGCGGAGGCCGAGGTGCGGCGGTCGTTCAACGGCACCTACTCGCCGATGTACCAGGCGGCGTATATGCTCGGCGGGCTGCAGTTCCGCGCGTTGCACACGGAGCTCGTGAAGAGCGGGCGGATGACGAACAAGGAGTTCCACGACGCCATCCTGCAGGGCGGGCGGATGCCGATCGAGATGGTGCGGGCGCGGATGCTCAACCTGCCGCTGACGCGGGAGTGGAAACCGAGCTGGCGGTTCCTGCAGGATGACCTGTAAGCCTCAACATCATGTTTTTCGGCGAAGATTGCTCGGAATGCGGCAGCGCGGAGGATCGCGATCAATCATGGTTGCGGACGGGCACGGGTGTGCAGTACTTCGACGGTGTCACGAATCCGCAGTGCAAT
>PNKF01000011.1 GCA_013822285.1 Gemmatimonas sp. | reverse complement strand
GGAGGACACTTCGACGGCCGTCATCGCGGGAAAGTGACGCCCCATCACTTCACGGTACGCAGCGCCGAGCGCAGCGCTGGCGGCGAGATAGGCGGCGCGGTCGGTGACGTACCAGGTGAGGCGCACGATGTGCTCGGGTCGCGCGCCATCCTCGGCGAGGATGGCCACGATGTTCAGCAGCGCTTGCCGCGCCTGCGTGACGAGGTCGCTCCCGACCAAGCGCTGTTCGGCGTCCCAGCCGATCTGGCCGGCGAGGAAGATCGTGCGGCCGCGCGCGACAACGCCGTTGGCATAGCCTTTGGGGCGCGCCCAACCGTCTGGCTGCAGGGTCGTGTGGCTCACGCGGACTCCGGGTGTGGGACGTGCATCGTCACTTGTTCTCCTTGAGCCGGAAGCGCTGAAGCTTGCCGGTGTCAGTCTTGGGCAGCGCCTCGACGAACTCGATGAGACGCGGATACTTGTAGGGCGCGATCGTCGCCTTCACGAAATCCTGGATCTGCTTCACGAGCGCGCTCGACGCCTCGTGGTTCGGCTTGAGCACGATGAACGCCTTCACGGCCTGTCCCCGCTCCTCATCCGGCACGCCAACCACCGCACACTCGGCGACACATTCGTGCTGCAGCACGGCCGCCTCGACTTCCGGCGCTCCGATGTTGTAGCCGGCGGAGAGAATGAGGTCGTCCGTGCGCGCCTTGAAGAACACATAGCCGTCGGCGTCCATCATGGCGGCATCGCCGGTCAGGTTCCACCCCTGCTTCACGTACTCGCGTTGGCGCGGATCGTTGAGGTAGCGGCAGCCAGTGGGGCCCCGCACGGCGAGCCGGCCGACCTCGCCCACGGGAAGCGGGTGCAGCGCGTCGTCGAGGATCGCCACCTCGTAGCCCGGCACGGCCTTGCCGATGGCGCCAGGCCGGACGTCCGTGCCTGCTGCAGCGATGAAGATGTGGATCATCTCCGTCGCGCCGATGCCGTCCAGCATCTCGATGCCCGTCGTCTCGCGCCACAATGTGCGCGTCGCATCGGGGAGTGCTTCGCCCGCGGAGACCGACGCGCGCAGGGAGCCGGTGCGCCATCGCCGCGGCTCCTTCTTCACGGCCAGCGACATGGCGCGGTAGAACGTGGGTGCGGTGAAGCTGACCGTGGCCTGTGTCTGCTCGATGGCATCGAGCAATGACTCGGGTGTCGCCTTCTCCACGAGAATCGCCGCGCCGCGCGCGGCGAGCGGAAAGCAGAGCAGTCCACCGAGCCCGAAGGTGAAGGCCAGCGGCGGCGTGCCGATGCAACGATCGGTGTGCGTGGCCTTCAGCACCTGCCTAGAGAAGCCGTCGCACATCGCCATCACGTCGCGATGGAAGTGCATGCAGCCCTTCGGGACGCCGGTGGTCCCAGACGTGAACGCAATGAGGCAGACATCGTCGCGGCTGGTGTTCACGGCATTGAACGCTCCGCGCGGAGCGGCCATCAGCGCTTCGAGGCCCTCGGCGTCGCTGCTGCCCCAGACGCGGATATCCCGCAGCGTGGTCGGCGACTCCGCCGCGAGGCGCAGCTCATCCGCCAATCTCGCGTCGCAGAGCGCGGCCTGGCACTGCGCACGCTCTACGATGACACGCAGCTCCTTGGTGCGCAGCAGCGGCATCGTCGTCACGGCCACGAGTCCGGCCTTGACCGTTGCCAGCCAGGCGATCGCCATCCAGCGCCCGTTGAAGCCGCGCAGCAGCACGCGGTTGCCGGGCTCAAGGCCCATGTCGCTCACCAGCACATGCGCGAGCGCATCCACCTGCGCCGCCAGTTCGGCGTACGTCGTGTGCTGCCAACCGCCATTGCCGTCCGGCGTGATCAACGCCGCGCGATCGCCATGCCCATCGCCCAATGCCTTGTCGACCAGCTCGACGGCAACGTTCAGCTGCTGCGGATACGCATAGACGCCCTCGAGCCGGAGCATGGGCCACTCGTCCGCTGGCGGAAGCTGCTGGCGTGGCCAGTGATCGACGTGCGCGCTCGGCGCGAGGTCCTTCGGCGCGGCGGTTGGCATCGCGATGTCCTCAGGTGGCGGGCTTCGCGCGAGATGCGCCGAGCATCTCGCGGCCGATGATCAGGCGTTGGACCTCCGTCGCGCCTTCATAGATTCGGAGCGCGCGGATGTCGCGGTACAGGCGTTCGACGATGTGCCCTGACTTCACGCCGAGGCCGCCGTGCAGCTGCACGGCGCGATCGATGATCGTCTGCGCATGCTCCGTGGCGCTTAGCTTCGCCATCGCCGCGACTGCGGTGGTGCGCGCCTCGCTGCTGTCGCGCTGCCACGCGGCGCGGTAGGTGAGCAATGCCGCGGCGTCCAAGTCCGTCGCCATGTCGCCGACGATGGCCTGTGCCAGCGGCTGTGCGGCGAGCGTGCTGCCAAACATCGCGCGGTCGTTGGCGCGGGCGATCGTCTCCTGTAACGCGCGACGCGCAAAGCCGACCGCCGCGGCCGCCACGGACACGCGGAAGATGTCCAGTGTCCGCATCGCGAGCTTGAAGCCGTCGCCCTCGGCGCCGATGCGATGCGAGTCGGGCACTTCGCAGCCGTCGAACTCCAGCGTCGCGAGCGGATGCGGCGACACTGTTTCGATGCGCTCGGCGATGCGCAGGCCCTTGGTGTCGGCGGGGACCAGGAACGCCGTGATGCCTTTTGCACCGCTACTGTCGGCCTTGCTGCGCGCGAACACACAGTAGAAGTCGGCGATGCCCCCGTTGGAGATCCATGTCTTGCTGCCGTCGAGCCGCCACCCACCCTTGGTCGGCGTCGCGGTGGTCGCGATGGCGGCGACATCAGAGCCCGCATCCGGCTCGCTGAGCGCGAACGCGGCGATCGCCTGTCCACGCGCCACGCGCGGCAACCAGGTGGCCTTCATCGCCTCTGAGCCTGCCAGGGAGATGGCACCAGAGCCCAAGCCTTGCATCGCAAAGGCGAAGTCGGCCAAGGCGTCATGTGCGGCCAGGTGCTCGCGCAGCAGGCACAGCGCGCGCGAGTCAATGGAAGGCAGGGCGCCGCCGTGCGCCGCGGGCACGCAGTAGCGCAGGAAGCCTTGCGCACCGAGCAGCTTCACCCAGCTGCGACAGGCGGCATCGGCGTCCGCGTGATCGACGTGCTGCGCGGCCACCCAGCGCGACACCTCGCCGGCCAGCGCGCGGTGCTCGGGGCTGAAGAACGGCCAGTCGAGATGTGAGGTGGAGATGCTCACGTCAGTTGCCCTCGAACTGGGGTGTCTGCTTGGCCGCGAAGGCCTCAAAGGCCCGACGGAAATCCTGTGTCCCCATGCAGATGGCCTGTGCCTGCGCCTCCATCTCCAGCGCTTGCTCAAGCGAGACGCTCCACTCCTGGAGCAGCATCTTCTTGGTCATCGCGTGCGCGAAGGCGGGGCCGTTCGCGAGCGCGGCCGCACGCGACTGCGCTTCTCCCAGCAGGGCCTCCGGCTCCACGATCGCGTTGTAGAAGCCCCAACGCTCCGCTTCGACGGCGTCCATCGAGCGACCTGTGTACAGCAGCTCCGCCGCGCGACCTTGGCCGATGATGCGCGGCAGCATCGCGCAGGCGCCCATGTCGCAGCCGGCGAGGCCGACCCGCGTGAACAAGAAGGCCGTCTTGGCCCGCGGGGTCGCGAGGCGCATGTCACTGGCCATCGCCAGGATCGCACCGGCTCCCGCCGCGATGCCATCGACCGCGGCGATGATGGGCTGTGGCGCACGCAGCATGGCCAGCACGAGGTCACCGGTCATGCGCGTGAAGGCCAGCAGTTCCGGGTCCTTCATGCGCGTCAGCGGCTCGATGATCTCGAAGACATCGCCGCCCGAACAGAAGTTGCCGCCCGCTCCGGTGAGCACGACGGCGCGCACATCGCTGGCGTACGGCAACTCGCGGAAGAGGTCGCGCAGCTCCGCGTAGGAGTCGAAGGTCAGCGGGTTCTTCCGCTCCGGCCGATTGAGCGTGATCGTCGCCACACGACCGTCGGCACTCACCGACCAGCCGAAGTGGGTGAACCGGCGTGCCGCAAAGGGGCGACGCATCGCCATCATCGGATCGGGAGCGGTCATCGTACGTCCTCGGAGGGGCGGAAGCGAGCTTTCAGGCTGCCGAGCGCGCCGTGCAACGAGCGACGCTCGACGGGCGACAGTCCGGCAAAGAGGTCGGCAATCAAGGCTTCGTGCGCCTGCGCCATGGACTCAAAGTGCCGACGTCCGGTCGCGGTGAGGCGAACGACGGTGGCACGGCGGTCGGCGGCATCGGGGCGCCGCTTCACGAAACCTTCGCGCTCCAAGGCCGCGACGAGCCAAGTCACGTTGCCGTTGGTGACGAGGATGCGTTCGGAGAGCTCGCCCATGCGGAGTCCGTCCGGCGCACGATGCAATTGCGCCAAGAGGTCGAAGCGCGGCAGCGAGGAGCCAAACTCGCGCTTGAGCGTGCTGTCCACGACGCGCTCGACCATGGTCGTCGTCGTGAAGAGCCGCAACCACAGGCGCAGCGCCTCGTGGTCGTCGTGCGCGAGCGCCGACTCTGGGTCAGCGTGGCGGAGGGCGGAGCTGATCATCCGTCGAGCCCCATGAGCACGCGCGTCTCGCCGCTGGCCGCGGCACCCGCGCCGGCACAGAAGTGCAACACCGCATCGGCGACTTCTTGCGCTTCCACGATGCGCGGCTGCCCTGCGTCCTTGAGGATCGCGGCGAGCGCTTCGGCCTCGCTCAGCCCGGTCTTCGCGGAGATCTTGGCCAAGGAGCCGCTGACCAAGTCCGTGGCGACGTAGCCCGGGCACACGGCGTTCACCGTGACGCCCTTGCCGCGGTACTCCGCCGCCAGCGCACGCGTGAGTCCCACCAGCGCGTGCTTCGCGGCCACATAGTGCGCCACGTACGGCGCGCCGTGCAGTCCGGCAATCGAGGCCACGTTCACGATGCAGCCCTGGCCGCGCTCGAGCATCGCGGGGAGCACGGCCTGCGCCGTGTGCACCGCCCCCATCACGTGCACGGCGTACATCTGCGTGAACACCTCGGGCGCCGTCTTGAGAAAGGGAATTGTCTCGACCGTGCCCGCGTTGTTGACCAGGATGTCGACGGGCCCAAGCGCGGCGGCCGCGCTCTCGCAGCCGGCGCGAACGGCGCTGCGATCGCTGACGTCCGCCGTGACGATGTGCGTGCGCGTCTTCACGTCCGCCGCGACACGCTCGGCCGCGGCACGATCGCGCACCATCAGGGTCACGTTCGCGCCCTGGGCGGCGAGTGTCCGCACGATCGCCGCGCCGATGCCGCGATTGGCGCCCGTCACGAGTGCGTGCTTGCCAGCGAGTGTGCTCACGTGAGTTCTCCCTTGGGCGGAGCGGCCGATGCGGCGGCACTCGCCGCGCGTTCGCGTTCCATGAGGCGATCCAGCTGCTGCTTTGCCGCGCGATACTGCGGCGGCCAGAACGGACCGGCACCCGGATAGCCGAAGCGCGCCGACTCCGTCAGCGTCCAGCCCGGATTCACCAGGTGCGGGCGCCCGATGGCCACGAGATCTGCGCGGCCCGACGCGATGATGCCGTTGGCCTGGTCCGCATCCGTGATCGCACCGACCGCGATGGTCGCGATGCCGGCCTCTTGCCGCACGCGGTCCGCAAAGGGTGTCTGCCACATCCGGCCGAACACCGGGCGTTCCTCCTTCACGACCTGACCCGCGCTCACATCGATGAGATCGGTGCCCGCCGCCTTGAACAGCATCGCCATCGCGACGGCGTCGTCGCCGGTGTTGCCGCCGGGCATCCAGTCGTGCGCCGAGATGCGCACCGACATCGGCTTGTCGGCCGGCCACGCCGCGCGCATCGCGCGGAACACCTCGAGCGGAAAGCGCGCGCGATTCTCCAGCGAGCCACCGTACTCGTCGGCACGTCGATTCGTCAGCGGCGACAGGAATGCCGACAGGAGATAGCCGTGCGCGCAGTGCAGCTCCAGCCAGTCAAAGCCTGCGTCGGCAGCGAGCTGCGTGGACCGTACGAACTGATCGCGTACGACGTCCATGTCGGTACGCGTCATCTCGCGCGCACGCTGCGAGATGCCCTTCAGGTACTCCGTCTCGCTCGGCGCAATCAAGGGCCAATTGCCGTCCGGCAGCGGCTGGTCGATGCCTTCCCACATCTTCTTGGTCGAGCCCTTGGCACCGGCGTGGCCGAGTTGCAGGCCGATCTTGGCGCCGGAATGCTCGTGCACGAAGCGCACGATGCGTGCCCAGCCATCGCGCTGTGCCTCGTTCCAGAGGCCCGGGCACCACGGCGTGATGCGCGCGTCCGGTGCCACGCAGGTCATCTCGACCATCACCAGCCCCGCGCCGCCGGTCGCGCGGGCGCCAAGGTGCACCAGGTGCCAATCGCCCACGGTGCCGTCCGTGTTGGCGCTGTACTGGGCCATCGGGGAGACGACGACACGATTGCGGAGCGTCACGCCGCGCGCGCCGAATGGCGTGAGCAACGGCGGCGGAGCAGGGGCATCGGCCTTCAGCGGCACGCCGACACGCTCCGCGAACCAGCGCTCGAAGCTTGCCACGTAGGCGGCATCGCGCACGCGCAGGTTCTCGTGCGAGATGCGCTGCGATCGCGTCAGCAGCGAGTACGCGAACTGCTCCGGCGCCAACCGCGCATACCGGTCCACCGACTCGAACCACTCGGTGGAGTTGCGTGCGGCGTTCTGCAGCTTGAGCACTTCGACCGAGCGTTCCGTCTGATACCGCGCGAACGCCTTCTCGCGATCTGGCTCCGCCGCCAGGATGACATCCAGCGCAATCGCGTCTTCCAAGGCGAGCTTGCTGCCCGAGCCAATCGAGAAGTGCGCGGTGTGCGCGGCGTCGCCGAGGAGCACGACCGGCACGCGGCGGCTGCCGTCGGTAATCCAATGCAGCCACGAGCCGCAGGTGATGCGCGGGAAGCGGATCCACTGCGCCGAGCCACGGAGGTGTGCGGAGTTGCTGAGGAGCGGCGCGCCCTGGAGCTGGTCGGCGAAGAGCCGCTCGCAGAAGGCAATCGACTGCTCGCCGGACATCTCGCTGAGCCCCGCGCGCTCCCAGTTCTCCTGCGGGGTTTCGACGATGAAGGTGCTCATGCCGTCGTCGAACTGGTACGCATGCGCTTGGAACCAGCCCTGCGGCGTCTCGACAAAGGCGAAGGTGAAGGCGTCGAACTTGCGCGGCGTGCCGAGCCAGACGTAGCGGCACTGCCGCAGGTCGGTGTCCGGCTGGAAGCTCTCGGCGTAGCGTTCGCGGATGCGGCTGTTGATGCCGTCCGCCGCGATGATCAGGTCGGGATGTTCGGCGGCGACGAGGGCGTCGAGGTCGGCGGGGAGCTCATGCTCGAAGCGCAGCGTGACGCCGAGTTCGCGGCAGCGCTCGTGGAGGATCGCGAGCAGCTCCTTGCGGCCGATGCCCGAGAAGCCGTGCCCGCCGGAGCGCATGGTACGGCCGCCGAAGTGGATGGCGATGTCATCCCAGCGGTGCAGGGCATCGGCGATGCGGCGACCGCTCTCCGGGTCGGCGGCCCGGAGGTTGTCGACCGTTTGGTCGGAGAGCACCACGCCCCACCCGAAGGTGTCGCCCGGCCGGTTGCGCTCGTGGACGGTGATGGCTGCGTCGGGATGCCGCCGCTTGAGCAGCAGCGCTGCGTAGAGCCCACCAGGACCGCCACCGACGACTGCCACACGCACGCCTGCTCTCCGGGACTGGGACGGGGAGAGTGTGCCGCCGATTGTTTTAAATGTCAAGTAATATCGGGCGTCCGGAGGCTGGGGCGCTCCGCTACCTTATATAGATGCATCTCACGATGACCCTGTCGGACCGATGACCGGTCCGGCCAAGAAGAAGGCCGCCGGCGCGACGCGTCGCGGCGGCCGCCGCCGCGGTGGCAAGGGCGGTGGAGGCAAACCGTCCGCCAAGCAGCCCACGCTGACCTCCGTTCCGACGGGACGCGCGGCGTATGTCGACACTCGGAAGTGGTTGCTGCAGCAGCACGGGCCGGTCTGCGCCTACTGCGAGCGCATCGTGCCCGAGCGCACGATCACCCTCGACCATGTCACGCCGCGAAAGGGGCTCACCGCCTACGACCGGCGCGATAACCTCGTGCTGTGCTGCAAGACCTGTAACAGCGCCAAGGCGGACAAGCCGATTCTCGTCTTCCTCCTCGGCAACCGCGCGCGCGTCGTCGCGCTGTACAAGTACGGCCAGCACCTCAGTCACCAGCTGGTCGAGATGGTCAAGGACCTGCTGCCCGCCGATCAGCGTCCGCCGCTCCCGACGGGCCCGGCGCACGCCAAGAAGCACAAGCCGCAGGGACGTCGTCGCAGCTGGCGAGAGCTCTACCCGCATGACCGCGACGATGCAGACCCGTATCTGACCTGAGCGATGCCCATCACTCGCATTTCGACGCCCAACGCGCCGACCCCCGCCGGCCACTATGCGCAGGCCACCGTCCACGACGGCACGGTCTACGTGGCCGGTCAGCTCAGCATCGATCCGGCCACCGGTGAGAAGCTCAAGGGCTCCATCGAGGAACAGACCGAGCGCACGCTCCGCAACGTCGAGGCCATCCTCCATGCAGCGGGCAGCGACTTCGCGCATCTGCTCAAGGTGAACGTGTACGTCACGGACATCGCGTTCTGGCCGCGGGTGAATGCCGTCTACGCGCAGGTGGTCGGCGGTGAGATGCCGGCACGGGCGGTGGTGCCCGTACCGGCATTGAATCACGGCCTGCTCATCGAGATCGACGCGATCGCTGCGGTGAAGCGCTAGGGAATCACGACCGTCGCCATCTGCTCGGTGAGCTTCGCGGGCTCGTAGCCGCGTCCCGCACGGAACACGAGCTGCACGTTGCGCAGGTCGGCGATGCGCTCATGCGGCTTGCCGTTCACGATCACGAGGTCGGCCACCTTGCCGACGGCGATGCTGCCCGTCTCGGCGTCGAGCCCCATGACCTTGGCTGACGTGAGCGTGGCCATCTGCAGGACCGCCGGCGCCGGCACGCCGGCGCGCTCGTACTGCTCGAGCTCCTCGATGTAGTTCGAGCCGTCCGTTCCCGCGACCATCGTGATGCCCGTATCGTACAGCCGCTTGATGAGTCGGCGGTACGCGGCGTTGGCGGCGCGCGCGGCCAGTGAATCGGCCCCCGTTTCGGGGCGCATCCACAGATTGAAGGTGCCGTCGATCACGGTGTTGTGCGCCTTGAGATCGGCGAGCAGCGCCGTCATCGGGGCGCCATCGACGTCGATATGCGGCGCGACGATCGCGGCGACGGCCGAGTAGGCTCGCATTTCGGGCACATACAGCGAGTCCTGGTAGAACGTCGAGAACAGGAAGGCCGCGTGATTGATCTCGTTGAAGCCGAGCCGGATGGCCGCCTGCACCGTCAGGCCGCGGGGCACGTGACCGCTGACGCGCAGGCCCTGCTTGCGGGCCTCGTCGACGATGGTCGGCACCAGGTCGGGGTGCACCAGGTTGTAGAGCTTCACCTGCGCGTAGCCCATCGCGGCATATCGCGCGACGGTGGCGCGCGCCTCGGTCTCGGTGCTCACGATGACATCCGTCGGGCCGTACCAGCGCTGCGGGCCTTCCATGATGCCGCCGAGCACGATGTACGGCGAGACGATCTGCAGGGCGTTGGCGCGGTCACGCAGCGCAGTCGCCGCGTCGGTGTCCGCCGCCAGGTCGCGCACGCCCGTCACGCCCAGCGCGAGATCTCTTAGGGACTGGCTGGCCGGCGACGAGGCGAAGATGTGCGTGTGCATGTCCCACATGCCGGGGATCACGGTCTTGCCGCGGGCGTCGATGCGCCGGCTCCCACGCGGTACGCGGAAGCCGCGCGTCGGCGCGACGGCCGTGATGCGGCCGTTGGAAATGGCGATGCTGTACGCCGAGAGGATCGCGCCCGACGCGGCGTCGAAGACATCGGCATTCTCGATGACGACGTCGCCGCTGTGCGTCGGTGCGAGACGCGCGGCGATGCGCGCCGCGATGCGCGCGCGGTAGTCGAGTTCGATGGCCCGCAGCATCGGCATCGCGCCGACGAAGTCGGGGTGCACGGGAATGAACCAGTCGGCGGTGCCCGCCACGAACGCGCCGCTGCCGTCGATCCACACGCCCCGCGGGCTCGCGCTCGGCCCGTGGAACATGGCGAATCGCACGCGCACGGCGCCGCGTGCGGTGGTGACCATCGTATCCGCCGCGATCACGAGCTGCGTGCGCGCGGTGCCCGGCAGGAGGCGGCCGGCGCCGTCTGGCAGGCGGAGCAGCTGCTGCGCGAGGAACGCGAGGTCGAGCGGCGTCGCATTGCTCAGCGCCAGGACACCGCCCGCGCGCGGCACGGTCTGCGTGTTGCTGCCGCGCGAGATGCGCACCGAATCTCCCATCACGCGATACGACTCAGCGGCGGCGCTCACGGTCCCATCGCGCGTCATCGGGCGCGACTCAGCGGCTACGACATCACCGTTCGCCGCGACCGTGTAGCGGTTCTGGACCCAGCGGCCGCGATTACGGTCGATATGCGAGTACGACACGATGATCGAGTCCGCGTCCCGCACGACGCGCATCTCGCCGGCGGGTCGGCCGTGGTTCATGACCGGGTACGTCAGCGTATCGGTAGCCAGCGCGAGGGCGAGCAAGAGAGACATGGGCAACGCTTCCAGGAGAGGGCGGGGTCGGCGCAGTGGCGCCGAAACGGCGCGGGCGGTACGCTAGAGAATATGCGCAGACTCCTGCTGACCGGAACCGCTCTCCTCCTCGCGACGGGCTGCCGTCGCCCCCTCGACGCCGACGCGAGCGCGATCAAGTCGCCGACGCCGGATCCGACGCTCGGTGTCGTGAGCGTCGAAACGGTGGCCTCAGGCCTGGTGCATCCCTGGGCCATCGAGTTCCTGCCCGATGGCCGGATGCTCGTCACCGAGCGGCCCGGACGGCTGCGGCTCGTCAGCAGCGATGGCAGCGTCTCTGCACCGCTCAGCGGCGTGCCCACGGTGCACGCCCAGGGCCAAGGCGGCCTGCTGGACGTGGCGCTCGATCCTGACTTCGCGAACAATCAACGCGTGTACCTGACGTACGCGGAGCCCGGCGAGGGTGGCGTGGGCACCGCGGCGGCGCGTGGACGACTCACCGAGGCCGGCCTCGTCGACGTGGAGGTGATCTATCGCCAGCGCCCAAAGCTCGAGGGCAATGGACACTTCGGGTCGCGCCTCGTCTTCGCGCGAGACGGCAAGCTCTTCATTACGCAGGGCGATCGCCAGTCGTACCGCGAACGGGCGCAGGACCTGACGCAGGGCATGGGGAAGATCGTCCGCATCAATGCCGATGGCTCGATTCCCCCGGACAACCCGTATGTCGGCAACGCGAGCGCGCAGCCGGAGATCTGGTCATTCGGACATCGCAACTTGCAGGGCGCGACGCTGCATCCCGAGACGGGCGCGCTGTGGACGATCGAACACGGGGCGCGTGGCGGAGACGAGCTGAACCATCCCGAGCCGGGCAAGAACTATGGCTGGCCGGTGATCACTTACGGCCGTGATTACTCCGGACTGCCCATCGGCGAGGGCACGGCGCGCGAGGGCATGGAGCAGCCCGTGTACTTCTGGGATCCCGTGATCGCGCCGAGCGGCATGACATTCTATACGGGCACGCGCTACGCCGGCTGGCAGGGGAGCCTGCTCATCGGCTCGATGAATCCCGGCGGCTTGGTGCGCCTCACGCTGCGCGATGGACGCGTGGTCGCGGAGGAGCGGCATCTCAGCGAGATCCGCGAGCGCATCCGCGACGTCACCCAGGGCCCGGACGGATTCGTCTATGTGGTGACCGACAGTCCCAACGGTCGTGTCCTGCGGGTGGTGCCGGCGTCGCGCTGAACGCGACGCCGGTCCGCGTCACATCAGCAGCAGCGTCGCGAGGCCGAGCAGCATGCCCATCGACGCGACGTCGGTGGCCGTCGTGAGGAAGATGCTCGAGGCCGTCGCCGGATCCGCGCCCACGCGCTGCAGCGTGAGCGGAATCAACGCGCCGCTGATACCGCTGATCACGCAGGAGCCCATCATGGCGAAGACCACGATGCCAGCCAGCGACAGCGCGTTCGGGTTACCCTGCGCGTTCGCGACGAAGTACATGCCGGCACCGGCGACCAGGCCGACGAGGAATCCGTTCAAGACGCCGAGCAATGCTTCCTTCGCGACGAGCGACTTGCCCGCGCCCTTGTCGAGCTCGCCGAGCGTCATGCCGCGAAGGGTCACGGCCAGCGCCTGACAGCCCGTGTTGCCGCTCTGGCCCGCGAGCACGGGCAGGAACAGCGCGAGGATCACCATCTGATCCAGCGTCTCTTGGAAGAAGCCGACGACGCCAGCGGCGAGGAACGCCGTCAGCAGGTTGAGCTGAAGCCACGGATGCCGGAACTTCAGGGAGCGCGGCCACGGCGTCAGCAAGCGTTCTTCGTCATTGACGCCGACCATTTGACCAGGCTGCGCCGAGATCTCGATGGCTTGTTCCTGGAACATCGCGCTGCCACGCACCTGGCCAAGGAATCGACCGACGTCATCGACGACCGGGTACACTGGATAATGCCGGTGCACCACGACGCGCATCGCGTCGTCCAGTTGCTGCTCGGGACGCAGGGCGAACACATCCTTGAGCATCACCTCCTCGAGGCGCGCGCTGTCGTCGGCCGCGAGGAGGTCGCGCATCGTGCAGACGCCGACGAGGCGGCGTTCGGTGTCGAGAATGAAGGCGTAGGTGAAGAACGTCGTGCGCGGCACCGCACGCACACGGTCTGAGGCCTCGCCGACGGTGTCGCTCGGATGGAACACCAGCGGCGGGACTTCCATCAAGCGGCCGACGCTGCCTTCGGGGAACGAGAGATTCAGCGACCACTGGCGCGTGACGCCCTCCGGTGCGGCGGCGAACATCGAGTCGCGCTTGGCGTCCTCGAGCTCCGGGATGATGTCGCCGACCACCGACGGGTTGATGTGCTGCAGCACTTCAGCCGCGAGGTGCGGTTCGAGGGCCTCAAGGGCGTCCGCCGCTTCCGCGGGCCCAAGCGATTCGATCGACCGCTTGAGCTGCTCGGATGTGAGGGATTTTCTGCGAGAGTTGCGACCGTCGGCCACGGGAAGCTCCTGCGCGGGCGGAAGGGTGGGAGATGCGCAAGAAGATGGCCCGAGAGACTGCGTTGCACCAGTTGGCGCGGCGCGGAATACGGGGCAAGTTCAGGGACAGCTGAACGCTGCGCCTGCTGCTCGCGTAGCCATGCGTTGGCTCTTCACCTCTACAGGGATCTTCGATGCGTGCTCCTCTCCTCGCCCTGCTGCTGACCGCGACGCCGCTGGCCGCCCAGATGGGCGGAGGCGCCGGTGGTCGTGGCGCCGCCCAGGCACCGCGCGACACGACGCGCCGCGTGCTCACCATTCCCGGCCAGCGCGACGGCCAGTCGATGTTCCCACTCGCGAACTACCGCGAGATGCAGCCGCGACAGTGGGGCGTGATGGACTTCGCGCACTACCACACCACGGCCGAGCTGAACTACTGGATGCAGCGCTGGGCCACCGAGCGGCCCGAGCTGGTCGAGTTGGTGCAGGTTGGCACGACCTTCGGCGGCCAGCCCATCTGGCAGCTGATCGTGACCAACAAGTCCACCGGCAAGCACACGGACAAGCCGGCCGCGTTCTTCGAGGGCGGCCGTCACTCGGGCGAGATCACCTCCAGCGAGAGCGTGCTGTGGCTCGCCTGGCACGTGCTCGAGAACTACGGCAAGGATGCGGCGATCACGCGCCTGCTCGACGAGAAGGTCCTGTACCTGCGCCTCAACAACAATCCCGACGGCGCGGACATGTACAAGCTCACGCCGATGGCGAACCGCAGCTCGGTGCGCCCCGTGGACAATGACTTCGATGGCCTGCTCGACGAAGACTCGGGCGAAGACCTCGACGGCGACGGCCACATCCGCCAGATGCGCAAGTTCGTCGGCGCCGGCAAGGGCACGCACGTCGTCGACACGATGGACGCCAAGGGTCGCCTGATGCGGCAGGTCGGCACGGGCCGCGGCGACTACATGATGTATCCGGAAGGCATCGATAACGACAAGGACGGCCGCTACAACGAAGACGGCGTCGGCGGCCTCGACCTGCATCGCAACTATCCGTACAACTGGCGCCCGATGGAAGAAGCGACAGGCCGCGGGCAGACGCAGTTCGGGGCCGGTGAATACCCGCTCTCCGAACCGGAGACGCGCGCCGTGTTCCTCTGGCAGGTGCGCCATCCGAACATCAGCGTGACCAACTCGATGGACACGTCGGTGCCGATGCACCTGCGCGGGCCCAGCACCTGCCTGCAGCAGGAGTGCATGTTCCCCTCGGACCTGAAGCTGCTCCAGCACTATGACACGGTCGGCAATGCGCTGACCGGCTACGGGCTCGCCGGTGACGTGTACTGGACCTACGGCACGCGCGGTCAGCCCGCTGGCCAGGAGCGCCCGGAGCCGCTGTTCGGCCACGGCCCGGACTTCGGTTACTTCCAGATGGGCCAGGTCTGGTACGGCGACGAACTCTGGAACGGTGGTCGCGAGCGCGACTACAACAACGACGGACGCATCGATCAGTACGAAGTGCTGCGTTACAACGACGAGCGCTTCGGGGGCCGCGGCTACCAGATGTGGACCAAGGTCATGCACCCTGAGCTCGGCGAAGTCGAAGTCGGCGGTGCCGATCCGAAGTTCTGGTCGCAGAACCCGCCCGCCGAGGACCTCGAGCGCTGGGCGAAGAACCAGGCGATGTTCAACCTGACCATGGCGATGGACCTGCCGAAGGTCGAGATCCCCAACGTCGAAGTGCGTCGCCTCCGCGGGGCGCAGCGCGACTCCGCCACGCACGAAGTCGTGGTGCGCGTGCGCAACGCGGGTCGCATTCCGACGGCGCTCGAACAGGCCAAGCGCGTGCACATCGTGCGTCCGGATGCCCTGACCATCGAAGGCGGCGGTCTCCGCACGGTTGGACCGCGCATCCAGGAGTTCTGGCTTGGCGGCTACGAGACCAAGGCCGTGACGGTGCGCGTGATTGCGCCGGCCGGACAGTCGGTGGAAGCCAACGCCCGTGTGACGAGCACGCGCGGCGGCATCGCCAACGCCGCGGTGCGCATCACGCCGTAAGGCTCAGCGGGGCAATCGCGCATCGAGCCACTGCTCGATGCGCGCAAACACCGGGGCGGCCAGCGTCCCTTCGTTGAGGATCTCGTGGTACAGCGTGTCGAAGCGCTGCGACTCCACGACCTCACGGGGGGCGCTGGCCGCAAAGGCTTGGCTCCCGCGCGGATCCACGAGGCGGTCCGCGCCGCCGTAGACCAGCAGCGTCGCGGTGTCCCACTTGGGTGCGGCAGCCAGCGCGGTTTCACCGGCGTCGAGGATCGCCCGCGCCAGCCGCGCCGAGATGCGGTCGTGGACCAGCGGATCGTCGAGGTAGGCTTTGACCGTGGCGGGATCGTGGGCGATGCCCGTCGCGTCGAGGCCGTTGCCTTGCACGAGGTCCGGGGCAAATCGCTGTCCGATCGCCAGCTGCAGGCGCTGGAGCATCGACAGCGGAGCCTTCAGTGCAGGGCTCGAGAGAATCACGAGATCGGCGGCGCGCACGCGTCGCGCGACGAAGTCGGCGACCACCGCGCCGCCCATCGAGTGGCCGAGCAGGATGAACGGGCTGTCTGCCGGACGCAGGGCGTCGATGACCATGCCAAGGTCATCCCGCAGCGCCGAATCGTTGGGGATGATGCCGCGGGCCCCCTCGGACCGCCCGTGCCCGCGATGGTCGTAGCCGATGCAGCGCAGCCCACGCTCCGCAAACCACGCCGCCACGTGCGCGTAGCGTCCGCCGTGTTCCCCGAGGCCGTGGACCAGGAGCACCGTGCCGCGCCGACCCTCGCCGGGCCAGCGGTACAGGGCGAGACGTGTGCCGTCGCGCGCGAGCAGGGAGTCGGAGGGTGTCGTCACGGGTATATAGGTGGACTGGAACATTAGACCCGCGTCCCGCACTTTGCGAGCATGCTGCGCCTGCGCTCTCTCCTTTCGTTGCTGCTCGTCCTCATGTCCCCGGCACTTGGAAGTGCCCAGGGTCCCGCGGCGGTGCCGCCCAGCGCGCGCGAACTGGTCGTCGTCTTGCACGGCATGGGCCGCACGGCGCGGTCGATGCGGCCGATCGAGGAAGCACTGCGCGAGGCGGGCTACGACGTCCTGAACATCGGCTATTCGAGCTACTGCTGCAGCATCCCAGAGCTCGGCGCGTCGGTACAGCGCGAGATCGAAGCCAAGCGACTGCCGACGCACAGCCGCATCCACTTCGTCGGTCATTCGCTGGGCAACATCATCGCACGCTGGGTCATCGCCCAAAAGGACGCACCGCCAGGTGTCGCGCGGCTCGTGATGCTTGCGCCGCCGAATCAGGGCGCGTTGATGGCGAATCGATTCGCGCCGGTGGCGGGCTGGCTGCTCGAACCCATCGATGAACTGCGCAACGACAGCGCGGCGACCGTCCGGAACATCCCGACGCCGGCTGGCGTCGAGATCGGTGTCATCGCCGGGCGCGACGACAGCACGGTGCGGCTCGAGGAGACGCATGTCGCGGGGGAAACGGCGCATATCGTCGTGAAGGGCAATCACACCTTCATCATGCGTGAAGAGGAAGTGCACCGACTCACGATCGAGTTCCTGCGCAGCGGGCGATTCACGCCACCGCAGGCTGCCAATCGGTGAACGCGGAGACCGCATCGGTGACCGCGGCTGACGGCCCGATCCTCGTATACGACGGCGACTGCGGATTCTGTGCGCGCTCCGTGCAGTTCGTGCTGCAGCATGACCGCCGCGGCGTCGTGCGCTTCGCGGCGCGTGAAGGGGCCGCCGGTCATGCCGTGCGCGAGCGGCATCCGCAGCTGAAGGTCGTGGAGTCGCTGCTCTGGGTCGAGATGCGCGACGGGCGAGAAGTCGTCTCCGTCTACTCCGATGCCGTCTTACAGACGGCGCGCTACCTCGGCGGCATCTACGGCGTACTGGCCACGCTGGGATCCATCGTGCCGCGCGTCCTGCGCGACCCGGTGTACAACGGGATCGCCCGCGCCCGAAAGCGTATCAGGGGTGGTGCCGCGGCTTGTCATCTGCCCGCGCCGAGTGAACTCGCGCGGATGCTCCCGTAGCGGACGATCCGCGGCGAGTCAGCGTACCGATTCGTAGTCGGTCGGGGTGTCGACGTCCTGCAGCGCATCCACGGGCCAGTCGTGCATGAGTGCCGCTGACTGATGTGCGCGGACGACCGCCTTGCCGCAGCCCTCGCCGTGCCAGGCCAGCAGCTCCGGCCACAGCGCGCGTCGAAACACCAGGGGCGGCGCGAGCACATCGCCGTAGCGAGAGACCCCCAGCGGCTCCGCGCCCGCGATGATGCCTTCGACCAGGGCGCGCAGCATCGGGGTCGTCACGTGGACCATGTCGGCGAGCATCACCAAGGCAGCGTCCACGTCATCGGGCAGGGCCCGAAGGCCCGCATGCAATGATGCGCTCGTCGGCCCTGTCGGGTCCGGCGACTCCGCGAAGCGCACATCCAGCGGCGACAGCACGTCGCGTACGCGCGCCCCTTCGTGCCCCGTGACGATCACCAGGGGATCGCAGCCCGCATTGAGCACGCGGCGCACGGTGCGATGCACCATGGGTTCACCCTCGATCGGCAGCAGCAGCTTGTTGCGCCCCATGCGCGTCGATGCGCCCGCCGCCAGGACGACGGCGCCGATGCGCGGCGGACGAGGGGCTGTGGCTTCGCTCACGCCGAGCCAGTGGTCGACGTCGCCGGACTGGCCGCATCCACCGCGTGGATTGGCGCCCGACGCTCCCGCAACGACTGCGGGCGACGCCCACTGCGTACGGCTAGCATCTCCGCCACCACGCTGAGCGCCACCTGCTCCGCGCCGTCCGTGCCGATGTCGAGGCCCACGGGTCCGAAGATCCGTTCAACGTCGACCGACCCTTCGCCGCGGAGAATCCCAAGGATGCGCTCCGTGCGCTGACGCGGCCCGAGCACACCGAGATACCGCGCCGGCGTGCGCAGCAGCGCGCGCAGGTAATCCGTGTCGTCGGCGAAGTGATGCGTCATCACCACTGCAAACGAGTCGCCGTCGAGCACGACGCGCTCGCTGAGTCGCGAAGCGTCGGTCTCTGCCAGCTGGATGGGGGCAGGGAACCGCTCGCGCGTGAGCAAGCCTGGGCGGCGGTCGGCCACGACGACGCGGAAACCCACCGAAGCCGCGAGCCGCGCGAGATGCACCGCATCGTCGCCCGCGCTGACCACCAGCAGGCGCGGCGGCGGGATCATGACGTCGACGAAGGTCTCGCCTTGCAACGCGGATTCCGGCCTGGACGCATCGACCAGCCCCCGTGCGACGGCCACGTCCATCGGGAGGCACTCGCGTGCGCCGCTGGACAGGTCCGTGCAGACGACGTGCGCCACTTCATCGGCGACCATCGCACGCTCGGCGCTCCGCGCATCGCGCACGGGTTCGATGTACAGCTCCACGACGCCCTCGCAGCCGACGCCGAGGTCCCAGGCCTGGATCTCGTTTGCGCCGCCGCAGTACTCGCGGCGCTCGGCGACGCCGCTGCGAATCACGCGCAGTGCCACCTCGCGGACATCCTCCTCGAGGCAGCCACCGCTCACGTTCCCGCGGTGCTCGCTATCGGCGGCGACGACGAGCTTGGCCCCTTCGTGCCGATACGCCGAGCCTTGGACGCGAATCACCGTCGCCAAGGCACACGCGGTGCCCGCCACCTGCCAGTCGGCGAGGCGGTCGAGCACCTGACGTGTCTCCAGCCACTGCTTCATCTCAGCTCCAGCGCAGGTCGTGCTTGTTCAGCGGCAGCGAACGGATGCGCTTGCCCGTCGCCGCGAAGATCGCGTTGGTCAGCGCCGGAATGACTGGCGGCAACGCCGGTTCGCCCATGCCCGTCGGCGGCACGTCGGAGATCTTGAACTGCACCTCGACCGGCGGCACCCCGCGCATGCGCAGCAAGGGGAAGTCATTGAAGTTGGACTGCTTCGTGGCGCCCGCTTCAATCGTGATCTCCTGCGCCAGCGCTTCGCTGATGCCGTCGAGCACCGAGCCACGCACCTGGTTCAACGCGCCGCTCGGATTGATGATCACGCTGCCCACGTCGCCGGCCACCCAGACCTTGTCGACCGTGAGCGTCCCGTTGCGGGCGACGGTCGCCTGCACGACTTCAGCGAAGTAGCCGCGGTGACTGAAGTGGAAGGCCACGCCCATGCCGGTGCCGCGCGGCAGCGGCTTCGTCCCCCAGCCCGACATCTCGGCGACGAGATCCAACACGCCGCGCATGCGCGCCGCATCCATGAACACCGGCCGCGGGCCGTTGCCCGTCGGCGGCGGGGGCGGGGCGAACTGCGCCAGCATCTCACGTCGGAACTCGACCGGATCCTTCTTCGCCGCATGGGCGAGCTCGTCGATGAAGCTCTGGTACACGAAGGCAATCGCGTTGCTCGTCGGCGCGCGGAGGAAGCCCGTGGGCACCCCCAGCGGCATGGTGGAGGTCGCGAGGCGGAAGTTCGGCACGAAGCCGGCGGGGAACTCCGAACCGCCGATCCCCGCGGCCGGGGCGAAGCCGTTGCCCTCGCCAAACGAGACGAAGTGATTGTCCCACGCGACCAGCTTACCCTGCGCATCGACGGCGCCGCGCAGCTTGTGATAGCCCGCAGGGCGGTAGAAGTCGTGCTTGATGTCGTCCTCGCGCGTCCACACGAGCTTGACCGGCACGGCCACCTGCTTGGCGATCGCCGCCGCCTCGACCATGTAGTCGTTGTTGAGCCGGCGACCGAAGCCGCCGCCCCCGCGGACCATGTGGATCGTGATGTTCGCCTGATCGATGCCCAGCGTGTTCGCGCAGAGTGCACGCCCGGACTGCGGATTCTGCGTCGGCGCCCACACCTCGAGCTTGCCGTCCACGAAGTGCGCCGTGCAGTTCATCGGCTCCAGCGACGCGTGGGCGAGGAAGGGGTACTCGTACTCCGCCTGCACGACGCTCGCGCCCTGCAGGGCCGCCGGCGCGTCGCCCATCGCGAAGAGCGTGCGCTGCGGCTCGGTGGCAAGGAACTCCGTGGCCTTCGTGCGGAACGCCGCACTGGACTGCTGCGCCGTCGGATGCTCGGCCCAGGTGACCTTGAGGGCGTTGCGCGCCACGCGTGAGTTCCAGTAGCTGTCGGCGACGATCGCCACGCCCGGCAACAAGCCAGCGAGCTGCGTGCCGCCTTCGATGACGAAGGCATCGCGCACGCCGCGCATGCGCTTGATCTCGTCGAGGTTCGCGCTGGCCACGCGGGCGCCGAACACGGGTGCCTTCACGTACTGCGCGTGCAGCATGCCGGGGACGGTGACATCGATGCCGAACAACGGCTGGCCGCGCACGATCTTCGGATTGTCGACGCCCGGAATCGGCTTGCCGATGATGCGGTATTCACTCGCCGCCTTCATGCGTACCGTCGCCGCATCTGGTGCGGTCAGCGTCGCGGCCTTGGCGGCGAGTTCGGCGTAGCGTAGCGACCGCTGCGTCGGGCGATGCTGCACCGTCGCGTCGCCCATGGTCGCGCATTCGGCTTCCGGGACGTTCCAGGTCTGCGCGGCGGCGCTGATCATCAGCGCGCGTCCCACGGCGCCGGCGCGGCGCAGCGGTTCCCAGTTGGTCGGCGTCGCGGTGCTGCCGCCGGCGACCTGAGGGCCGTACTTCGCGGGGTCAGAGTCCGCCTGCTCGATGATCAACGAGTCCCAGGCCACGTCGAGTTCTTCGGCGATCAGCTGGGGCATGGACGTCTTCACGCCTTGGCCGACCTCCGGATTCTTCGCGATGATGGTGATCTTGCCGTCGGCGGCGATCTTGATGAACGCGTTCGGCGCGAAGTCGGCATCGGTGGGCAGCTCGCTCGCCTGTGCGTCACGGGCGCGGAACTGCAGTGTCGTGCCGATGAGCAAGCCGCCACCCGCGATGCCGGAGACGCGCAGGAAGTCGCGACGGTCGAGGGTCTTGGTCACAGGGCCTCCTGCGCGCGCGCCGCAGCGGTCGCGTCGGTGGCGGTCGCGTCCGCGGCGTCGTCGTTGGCCGCGATCGATGCGGCGCGATGGATGCCTTCCCGGATGCGATGATACGTCGCGCAGCGGCAGAGATTCCCGGTCATCGCGCGGTCGATGTCCGAGTCACTGGGGCGCGGGGTACGGCGCAGCAGCGCGGCCGCCGTCATGATCTGCCCCGCTTGGCAGTAGCCGCACTGCGCGACGTCGAGCTCCTGCCACGCCACTTGCAGCGGGTGCGTCCCGTCGGCCGAGAGACCCTCGATGGTCACGATGTTCGCGTTGGCGACGCCGGCGACGGGCAGGTTGCAGGATCGCACGGCGTTGCCGTTCACGTGGACCGTGCAGGCGCCGCACTGGCCGATCCCGCAGCCGAACTTCGGACCCTTCAGGTCGAGGACTTCGCGCAGGGCCCAGAGAAGGGGCATGTCATCCGGGACGTCCAGCGTACGGCGGGTCCCGTTGACGGTGAGGCTGACCGGCATCGGCGCTCCAGAAAGGGAGAAGGGTGCAAGTTCGCTCGCTGGGCACGGCATCGCAACGCAGCCTCGCCCGCGTCTCAGTAGAGTACGTTTCCCTGAGGCAAAGGGTTGCCTTCGGCCGCGACTCCTGACCGATTTCTGACGTGCCCATCCTGCGCGCCTTCTCCCAATGAGCTGGACCGTCCTCCGGGACCTGCCTGGCTGGTGGGCCTACGCCGCCGGCGCCGTGGTGCTCGCGTTCAATCTCGCGGCCACGGGGCATGTGCTCGTCAACAAGCGTGACGTGCGTGCCGCCATCTCGTGGACGGGCGTCATCTGGCTGGTGCCGGTCATCGGGTCTGTGCTCTACGCGATGCTCGGCTTGAACCGCATCAGGCGTCGTGCCGCGGAGCTGCAGCGGGCGCGCCGCCGCATGGCGCTGTCCACCCCGCACGGCACCGCGATCGCCCGCGTCGGCACCGAGGCGACGGTGCCATCCGTCTTCGAGCCCATGGCGCGACTCGGCGAGACCATGAGCGGCCGTCCGCTGCTCACGGGCAATCGCATCACGCCGCTGCACAATGGCGACGAGGCATATCCGGCGATGCTCGCGGCCATCGATGCCGCGCGCTCGTCCATTGCGCTCTCCAGTTACATCTTCGCGGACGACGCGGCGGGCCGGCCGATCATCGAGGCGCTGGGGCGTGCCGCCGCGCGTGGCGTCGAGGTGCGGGTGCTCGTCGACGGCGTCGGGGCCCGCTACACCTGGCCCCCGGTCGTGCAGGCGCTGCGCAAACTTGGGGTGCGCGCCGAGCTGTTCCTGCCACGCGTGCGCGACGCAGGGCTCGGCTTCTTCAACCTGCGCACGCACCGCAAGGTGCTCACCGTGGACGGCCGCGTGGCGTTCTGCGGTGGCATCAACATCCAAGCCCGCAACATCCATCGCGACAATCCGCCGCGCATGGTGCGCGACCTGCATTTCCAGTTGGAAGGCCCGGTCGTCGGCCAACTGCAGGAAGTGTTCGTCGAGGACTGGGCGTTCGCGACCCGCGAACTGCTCGACGGCCCGCAGTGGTTCCCGACGCTCGTGCCCGCCGGCGAGACCACCGCCCGCGCCCTCACCGACGGCCCAGACGGCGACCTGGAGATCCTCCGCACGGTCTTGCTGGGTGCGTTGAGCAGTGCCCGCGAGTCCGTGCGCATCGTGACCCCGTACTTCCTGCCTGACCAAGGGCTGATCTCGGCGCTCACCGTCGCCGCGCTGCGCGGCGTGCGCGTGGACATCGTGCTTCCCGCGAAGGTCAACATCCCGCTGGTGCAGTGGGCGGCGACGGCACAGCTCTGGCAAGTCCTGCGTCCCGGCTGCCGCGTACATCTCACGCCGTTGCCCTTCGATCACACCAAGCTGATGGTCGTCGATCGCAGCTGGGTGCTCTTCGGTTCGTCGAACTGGGATCCACGCTCGCTGCGCCTCAACTTCGAGCTCGATGTCGAGTGCTACGACCGCAAGCTCGCCGAGCGCTTGGACGAAGAGGTGCGTATGAAGATCGCCGGCGCGACGGAACTCACGCTGCAGCAGGTGGATTCGCGTCCTAACTGGAAGAAGCTCGGCCATGGGCTCGCCCGTCTGCTCTCTCCCTATCTCTGATATGCCTGCGCCTCGCGTCCGTGACACCCTGCTCAGGGTACTGACCATCCAAGCACTGACCTTGGCGTTGCTGTGGTTCCTCCAGCAGCGCTACGGGAGCTGAGCATGCATTGGATCAATTGGCTGGTCGTCGTCGCGTATCTCGCCTGGGTCGTCGGCGACGGTCTCCGCCGCTCGCGCGGCGCGACGAACCTCGAGGGCTACTTCCTCGCAGGCCGCTCGCTGCCCTGGTGGGCCGTCGGCCTCTCCGTCATGGCCACGCAGCTCTCGGCCATCACGCTCATCGGCACCACGGGGCAGGGCGCGACCGACGGCCTGCGCTTCGTGCAGTTCTACTTCGGACTGCCCATCGCGATGGTCATCCTCGGGGTCACGCTGGTGCCGTTCCTGCATGGCGCCAAGGTGTACACCGCGTATGAGTATCTCGAACGTCGCTTCAACCCCGCCACGCGCTCGCTGACGAGCTTCCTGTTCTTGCTCTCGCGCGGCATGTCCTGCGGGACGATCATCGCCGCGCCGTCCGTGGTGTTCTCCGCCGTGCTCGGCATCGATCTCTGGACGTCGATCATGATCATCGGCGTCCCGACGGTGTTGTACACGGTCATCGGTGGCGTGGGGGCCGTCACGTGGGCCGACGTGAAGCAGATGTTCGTGATCGTCGCCGCGGTATTGGCGATCTTCGTGGTGATCATCGTGCAGCTGCCGCTGCCGGTGGACGACGCGCTGCGCCTCGCCGGCGCGACAGGACGGCTGCGGACCTTCGACTTCTCGTTCAACCTCACGGATACCTACACCTTCTGGTCGGGCATCATCGGCGGCACCTTCCTGATGCTCAGCTACTTTGGCACCGACCAGTCGCAAGTGCAGCGCTACCTCGCGGCGAAGTCCGTGGACGAGGCGCGCAGCTCGCTCTTGATGAGCGCATACTGGAAGATCCCGCTGCAGGCCATGATCCTGCTCCTCGGCGTCGGCGTGTTCCTTTTCTATGTCTTCAAGCCTGCGCCGCTGCTGTTCAATCCGGTGCAGGATCAGGCGGCACGCGCGGCCGCGCCCGCCGCCTTCGCCGAGCTCGACGCGCGCTATGCGACCGCGACGACGGAACGGCAGCGCGCCGCCGAGTCGCGCGATCCCGCGGCGTTTGCCGCCGCGGACCGCAACGTGACCGCCGTCCGGGGCGAAGCGCTGGCGAAGGCGCAGGAGACGCTCGGTGTCTCGACGCGAGACGTGAACTACATCATCCCGCGCTTCGTGATGGACTATTTGCCGGTCGGGCTCGCTGGACTCTTCCTCGCGGCGATCCTCGCCGCGGCGATGTCGAGCATCGCCGCCGAGCTCAACTCACTGGCCACGGCCACCACGGTGGACTTCTATCAGCGCTGGGTGAATCCGGCGGCCAGCGACGCGCAGTCGCTGAAGATCGGCAAGCTCTCGACGATGCTCTGGGGTGTCTTCGCGTGCATCGTCGCGGGTTACGCGGCCACGCTCGGCTCCTTGATCGAAGTCGTGAATCGCTTCGGGTCGTTCTTCTATGGCTCCATCCTCGGCGTCTTCCTGCTGGCCATGATCCCGCGGGCACGCGGTGTCGGGGCATTCGTCGGCTTGCTCGCCGGAATGGGCGCCGTCGCTGCGGTGGCCTTCGGGGCACCACAGGTCAGCTTCCTCTGGCACAACGTCATCGGCGCAGGCACCGTGGTCATCGTCGGCTTGGCCCTTAGCCTGAAGCCTGCCCGCTAAGAGCGTCCGCCGATCGCCCGCTGGATGCCAATGCATCCTACGCCGCATACCGCGCGCATAGGCTGCATAGGTTTGCGAATCCTCGCTGAGTTGCGCGTAGGCTGGTAGCATCCGGCATATGACACCAGTACGCATCATCGGCGTCCCGATGGACCTGGGCGCCTCACGCCGCGGCGTGGACATGGGTCCCTCCGCCGTCCGCTACACGGACCTCCGTGAGCGGCTCGTGAAGCTTGGCCATGACGTGGACGACATCGGCAACGTGCACGTGCCACTGCGCGAAGACGCCGCGCGCGGTGCGCAGCGTGGCGCACGCTATCTCGGCTCCATCACCGAAGTCTGCGCGGCCGTCGCCGCACGCACCCGTGAAGCGCTCGAGGCCGGGCGCGTGCCCGTGGTGCTCGGTGGTGACCACGCACTCGCGGCTGGCTCCATCGCGGGCGCGGCGGCCCATCTCCGAGCCAAGGGTCAGCGCCTGGGCGCGCTGTGGGTGGACGCGCACGGCGACCTCAACACTCCGGCCACATCCAAGAGCGGCAACGTCCATGGCATGCCACTCGCCGCGCTGCTGGGCTTCGGCGACGCGGCCATGGTCGGTCTCGCGGGCAATGCTCCGGCCCTGCGGACCAGCGACCTCGCACTGGTCGGCCTCCGCGACCTCGACGCCGCCGAGCGCACGCACATCAAGAAGTGGAAGCTCTCCGCGTTCACCATGCGCGCCCTTGATGAACGCGGCGTGCGCGGCGTGCTTGAGGAGGCGATTGCCGTCGCGACCAAGGATACCGCGGGCCTCTGGGTGTCCTTTGACATGGACGTCATCGATCCCGAGGAAGCCCCCGGCGTCGGCACCGCCGTGCCCGGCGGCATGACGTACCGCGAAGCGCACCTCGCCATGGAGATGCTTGCCGATACGGGCAAGCTGGTCGGTCTCGACATGGTCGAGGTGAATCCCGTCCTCGACGAACGCAATCGCACCGCCGAGATCGCCTGCGAGCTTATCTGCTCCGCGCTCGGCAAGCGCATTCTCTGAGATAATGATGCCCATTGAGTACACGGCCCCTGACTTCACGAAGGCTCCGCTCGCGAAGGCGCCGCCAGCCCGCACGGCGCGCGTCGAGCGCGATGGCGTGCTGCCCGACGGCTTCTTCGCGACCACCAACCTGCCGACCTATGTGAAGAACGCCGACGGCACGTGGGTGCTGCCGCGTGAACCGCGCATGGATGGCGTGCTCGTGCGTGGCGCCGATGGCGCGTGGTGGGTGCGCGAGGGGCGCCGCGTGAAGGCAGGCGACGAAGTCGTCGTCGGCAGCGCCGAGGATGGCCGCGAGGGCGTCTTCGTCCACGCGCGCGGCTTCGCGGGCGAAGCGGGCGCCGAAGGCGAGTTCCATTTCATGAGCAGTGCCGTCAGCCGCGAGAAGCCCATCGACTACGCGCAGATCGCGCGCATGCTCGTCGAGGAGAAGCGGCGCGGCGGCTACGTGCTCTGGGTGACCGGGCCTGCGCTCGTGCACTCACGCGCCCGCGACAACCTCGTCTGGTTCATTCGCAACGGATTCGTGCAGGTGCTGCTCGCGGGCAATGCCGTCGCCGTGCACGACATCGAAGCGGCGACCGTCGGGACCACGCTCGGCATGACCAGCGACGGGGAGCCGACGGCGGGCGGGCACTCCGCCCATATGCGGGCCATCAATGCCGTACGCCGCGCCGGTAGCATCAAGGCGGCGGTGGAGCAGGGCATCATCAACGACGGCATCATGCACGCCTGTGTCGTCGAGGGCGTGCCCTTCGTGCTCGGGGGTTCCATCCGCGACGACGGCCCGCTCCCGGGCGTCTACACCGACGCGGTGCAGGCGCAGGACGCCACGCGCGCGCACACCATCAAGGCCACGATGGCGGTCATGATCGCGACCGCCCTACACTCGATTGCGGTCGGCAACATGCTGCCGGCCTACTACGAGGATCCGCAGCGCGGCATGCAGGAACTGCCGACGATCTGCGTGGACGCCAGCGAGTTCTT
>PNKF01000010.1 GCA_013822285.1 Gemmatimonas sp. | reverse complement strand
CATGTCGCGAAAGGGCATCGAGTATGGCAGCATCACGCATCACCCGGACGGCATTCCGCACGGCCCGCACCCGGGGCGCTACGAAGCGAGCATCGGCCAGACGCACACGAACGAGCTGGCGGTGATGATGGACTCGTTCAAGCCGCTCAAGGTGGCGAAGGCCATCACGCCGTACGAGGACAAGCACTACATGTCCAGCTGGATCGAAGGCGGGCAGGGCTTCTCGCCGCCGACGAGCTGAGTGGAAGTCCGACTCGCCGATCTCTCGCCGGTCGAGCGTCACCGCTGGCTGACGCCGCTCATCGCACCGCGCCCGATCGCCTTCGTGTCGACGCTGAGTGCGGGCGGCGTGGGCAATCTCGCGCCGTTCTCGTTCTTCGCGATGGGCGGGCAGAGTCCGCAGGGCGTGGCCATCTGCCCCACGGCCGACCGCAACGGCAATCCCAAGGACACGCTGCGCAACATCCGTGAGACCGGCGAGTTCACCATCAACATCGTCTCGCGCGAGATGGCCGAGCGCGTGAACCAAGCCTCGGCGCCGTATCCGTTTGACGTCGATGAGTTCGATGTCACGGGATTTACGCGCGCGGCGAGCGCTGCCGTGAAGCCGCCGCGCGTGGCCGAGGCACCGGCGGCACTCGAGTGCCGCGTGTTCCAGATTGTCCCGCAGGGCGACGGGCCCATGCATGGCACCTGGGTGCTTGGCGAAGTGTTACATGTCTGGGTGCGTGACGAGCTGCTCGCCGCAGACGGCCTTCCGGATACCGCGAAGGTGCACCCAGCCGCCCGCATGGGCCGCGATGAATGGGCGCACGTCACGCCCGAGACTATCTTCCGACTGACCCGACCGACCGTCGTCCCCAAGGAGTGAGACCTATGTCCCGCCGTATTGTCGCCGCTGCGCTGCTCATCGCGGCCGTCGCCACGACCGCCACCGCCGCCATCCTGCACGACCTGACCGGTCGTTGGCAGCTTGCCGTTGTCACGGACAACGGGACGGGCTATCCGACGCTCGAGATCAAGCAGGAGGGCGACAAGGTCACCGGCACTTACACCTCCAACGCCATGGGCTCGCGCACGATCTCGGGCACGGTGTACGGCGACACGCTGTCCTTCGTGCTCTCGCCCAGCGGCGCGGGCGAAGGCATGGTGCTGACCTACACGGCCCGCATCGTGAACGCCGACTCGCTGAACGGCTACGTGGATTTCGCGGGCCAGGGCGGCGCCCGCTTCACCGGTAGCCGTCAGCGCTAATCGGTTACCAGCGCGCGGCGTTACCGCTGGCGACCGTGACCCAGCCGGACGCCGTGCGCAGCGAGACGTTGCTCGACTCGGCGTCGATGCGATAGAGATACAACCACTCGTGCTCCACGAGCGCGCGCACGTGCGCGTGCTTCGCGAGGATGGTATCGATCGCCTCGGCGCCGGCCTCGATGTAGACCCCAAGACGCATCGGCTCGTGCACGAAGCGCGTGCCGTCGTGCACCGACTGCTGCGCGAGGCCGATGCGCAGGTCACCGCCCGCGCCTTCGTAGACGCCGAGGTTGCCGCCCGCGACGTTGTGGCGCGTCTTGTCGCCGCTGCCGAAGCGGTTTGGGTCGACGGTGGAGGCCCAGTACTGGAAGTTGATCCAGTGCGCGACGACCATCGGGGCGGTGAGGATCAGCTCCAGCGTGCGGTGCTCGACGTCGCGCCGCTCGTCGTACTCGTGCAAGAAGGCCCGGCCCTTGAGGTCGAGCGCCTTGGTCCGCCGCCGTGGCGCGGCGATGAAGGCGGCATTGCCGGCCAGCGCCCACTCCGGACGCACTTCCGACCAGTCGGCCCCGCGCTGGCGCAGTGCCGCCGCGAGCGCGAAGGGATCTGAGGACTCGACGCCCAACTTCACCGCGCGCTCGGCACGCGTGCGCCGCGACGCCCGCGCACAGGATGCGCGGAACTGGGCGAGCACGTCGCCGTGCGTGGCTTCGGTCTCCGCGTCGGGGAAGAACAGGAAGTCGTCCGACGTGGTGTCGTGCAGAGCGCCGACGAAGCGCGTGCGCGAGGGAATCACCAGGCCGCGGGCGGCCAACTGCGCGCGCACCTCGGCGTCGTTCAGCAGCGACGCGGCGACCCGAGCGTTGACCTCGCCCGAATGTCCGCCGCAGGCACCGCAGGCGAGGCCCGCCGCCTGCGGATTGTTCACCACCAGCGATCCGTGCCCGACCAGCGCGACCAACGGGGCGAAACCCTGCGTCAGCGACATGCCACGCAGGATGTTCTCGGCGATGTCCGCCTTGGCGCGGGCATCGAGCGGGCTGCCATCGCTGCGGCGCGTGAGCATCGGCACGATGCCCGGCGGCGCCTCGCTGCGCGTGCGCTCCGGCTCGAAGCTCGCCCGCAGCATGCGGAACGCGGCGGCGAGGCCCGTGGCTTCGACGAAGGCGAACGCCGATGGCACACCGGCCGCCGTGCCGCGCCACTGCTGGCGTGTCTGGCTCTCGCCCACCAGCGTCTCGCGCAGCGCCTCAACCCCGGTGCCCACGTCTTCTGCGATGACGCTTGGCGCGAGCAGGCCCGGCAACTGCGTGCGTGCTGTGCCGACCAACGGCTGGTACTCCAGCGGCACGCCGAAGAAGCCCGCGAATCCCAGCGTCTGGACGCCGCTGTCGCAGTCTTCGAGGTGACGGCGGAACACTTCGCTGCGCACGTCGATGCAGAACACGGCCTGCGCGCTCACCGTCGCCGGTGCCGCGGGCCCGGAGTCAGCGTGCCGCAGCGTGGGATGCCAGGCGAGCGCAGACGCCAGCTTCTCTTGATAGCGCAGTTCGAATGCGCGCTGCAGCACCCACTCCGGCTCCTGCGCCGCGCCGACGCGATCCGCGAGCTCCTGCCACTGCCGACGCTCCTGCGTCCAGCGCGCGGGAAGGTCCGAGGCCGTCGCCGTGCGATACAACAACAGCTCCCAGCCGAGGCGAACCGCGAGCAACTCGACGATGGTCTCGTCGTCGTTGCCGCGGAGTCGCGCTTCCCAGCGCCGATGCGAGGCCACGCTGGCCCATCCGACCACCGAGAGCAGCACGGCCGTGAGGTAGGTCGTGCGCGCCGCCCTTGGCAGCGCGAGCGTGTCGAGGGCCTCGGCGATCAGCGCCTCGGCCGTCTCCGGCAACTCGGCGGCGGCGCGGCGGATGTCGTCCGCGCCGAGCAGCAGGCGCGGCGTGTGGTCGTGGAGCAGCAGATCGCGCCAGAAGGCGTACAGCCCATCCGTGGCGGCCGCGGTCCACGACGCCTGTGCGCCGTCGAAGTAGGCTTCGCAGGTCTGGCCAAGCTGCTGCAGGAGATAATCGCGCCAGAGCACCTCGCGGGCGGCGTCGCGCTGTGCGTCGCGGAGCTCGCTGACCAACGGATGATGCGGCAGCGCCGGCGCTTCATCGTCGAGCGCGGCGACGATGTCCGCCACGCTGCGCGAGAGTCCGAGGCGTTCGATGGCACGGAGAATCGCATCGTCGGGAATCAGGCCGGCGTCCCGCTGGCTGCGATACCACGCGCGCGGCATGAGCATCGGGGCGGCAGCAGTCGCGCCGATGGTAGCCGCGGCCTCGCGAATCGGAGCGGAGGTCCAGCCCCAATACGGATTCACGGCAATGAGTCGATCCAGCGGCCAGGCCGGCGCGATGCGTGCGCAGGCCGCATCGATGTGTGCGCGCAGCTGCATGCGCAGCGCGGGCTCGAGGCTGGGGCTGACGGTGGCGATGGTCACGCGGCACGCTCGATGCGAAGGGGGGAACGCTCACGGCGCTGGCGGACGGCCGGGGCGGTGATGGTCGGGGGCCAGATGCGGAACGTGAGGCGCGTGAACACGGCGTCGAGATGGAAGCCGGCGAGCGCATGCGGATAGAGACCGCGCGCAAGGCGTCCCTGCGGTGCGCGCGCGACGATGGCCTGCGTGGCCAGTGCCGTGGTGAATCCCGCGATGACCAACGCGGCGATCCATGTCGGGAGCGGCAGCGCACCGGCCGGCGGCGCGATGGGCGCGAGCACGACGTGCCAGATGGCGTAGAGTGCGGGGAGGCCGAGCACGATGCCCAGTCCGCCGCGCAGGGTGGCGGTACCGCTCCGCACTGGGAGCTGCGCGATCGCCGGAATGATCGCGAGCATCACCACGGCGGTGCTGAGCAGCGTGGACGGATTCTCAGGTTGCCAGGTTCCACTCGCGAGCGAGGCGGCCACTGGCACGACGACCAGGACGGTCGCGGTGATCCAGCGGCCGAGGCTCGGGACCTGCGCCGCGAGTGAGAGCGGCGTGGTCGCGCGAAGCGGAAGCCTAGCGTGGGTCTGTTGCGCTGCGGTCTGCACGCCGCTGCCGGAGGCGAGGAAGGCATTGGCCTTGTATGCGCCGTGCGCCACGATGTGCAGCAGCGCGAGGTCGAAGGCCCCGAAGCCGATCTCGACGAGCACGAAGCCCATCTGGGCGCAGGTGGACCAAGCCAGCGCGCCCTTGACGCTGCCGCGCGTGCGCATGACGAGCGCGGCCAGTGTGGCCGATACGAGACCGGTGAGCGCGAGCAGCGTGAGCGCGGTCGGCACCGCGACAAAGAGCGGCGCGAGGCTGATGGCGACGTAGGCGCCGAGGTTGATGATGCCCGCGTGCAGCAATGCGCTCACGGGGGTGGGCGCTTCCATGACCTGGATGAGCCAGCCGTGGAACGGCAGCTGCGCCGAGCGCAGGATGATCGCGCCGGCGAGGAGTAGGGTGCCGGCGGTGGCCGTCGTCGGCACGTCACCGGCCGACGCAGCGGCGAGCACGCGCGCGATGTCCGTCGTGCCGTAGGCGACCGCGATGCAGATGATGGCGCTCGCGACGGCGAGATCGGCGACTCGGCTCAGCAAGAACTTCTTGTGCGCGGCGATTTCCGCGGCGGCGCGGGCCGGGCCGACGGTCAGCAGCTGATGCAGGGCCAACGAGGTCAGGGTCCAGGCCAGTCCCGTGATCACGAGGTCGCGCGAGACGGTGACCAGTGCCGCGCCGGCGAGGGCGAGGAGGAACCACTGCACGTAGCGCGGCCCATCCGCCTCGCCATCGAGATAGCGCGTGGAGAAGCGCAGCGTGACGGCGCCGAGTCCGGCGATGAGGAAGGCCATGACGCGCGCTACCGGCGCGAGGGCCGGGCTGGCGAGCAGGGCGAGCACGGGGGCGGCGAGCGTGATGCGCGCGCCGATGGTCCAGGCAGACTGCGGACGCCCACGCACCAGCAGGGCGCCGACGACGAAAGCGCCGGGCAGCAGCCACGCGAGCGGAGCGAAGGATTGGTCGGGCACAGGGTCTCCGGTAAGGGACGACCGCAATATCCCCGCTTCCTATCGTTCAGCAAAATACATACTTTCTAACGTATCAATCACTTAAAGTGAACAATGGAATCACGCCTTCCGACGCTGAACTACCACCATCTGCTCTACTTCTGGGCCGTCGCCAAGGAAGGGCACCTGACGCGGGCCGCCGCGCACCTGCGCGTGTCGCAGTCGGCGCTCTCGACGCAGATCCGACAGCTGGAGGCGCGCTTCGGGCAGCCGTTGTTCCTCCGGCAGGGCCGGCAGCTGACGCTTACGGAGGCGGGCCGCATCGCCCTCGATTACGCGGAGCAGATCGTCGGCGCCGGGCGCGAACTCGTCGCCACGCTGCGCGAAGGACATGCGGCCGAACGGCAGGTCCTGCGCATCGGGGCCGTGGCCACGCTGTCGCGCAACTTCCAGCGCGGCTTCGTGGCCCCGCTGCTCGGACTGGACGACGTGAGCCTGGTGCTGCAATCGGGCTCCTTGGGCGAGTTGCTCGCGCGGCTGCGCGCCCACACGCTCGACGTGGTGCTGGCGAATCGCCGGGTGCATGAAGACGCCGAGCATGCCTGGCGCTGCGTGCGCATCGCGCGGCAGCAGGTGAGTCTGGTGGGGCACCGGCGGCGTGGGCGTCCGTTCCGCTTCCCGGAGGACGTCGCGCGGGTGCCGCTGATCCTGCCGAGTCGGGACAGTGAACTGCGCAGCGGCTTCGACGTACTCTGCGAGCGCGCGGGGATTCGCCCGACGGTGCTGGCCGAGGTCGACGACATGGCCATGTTGCGACTGCTCGCGCGCGACATGCAGGCCGTGGCCCTCGTGCCCGCCGTCGTCGTGCGCGACGAGCTGCGCCGAGGCACCCTGCACGAATACTGTGCGGTGCCGGACCTCTACGAAGAGTTCTTCGCCGTGACGGTGCGACGGCAGTTCGCGTCTCCGCTGCTGCGCACGCTGCTCGACCGGCGCGAAGACGAGGTGCTCGCCACGGCGGATTGATCGGGGCGCCGCCGCCGCGGGACTCGCATGTGTCGGTGACGCTGTGACCGCCATCACGCCCGCACGCGCGGCACACAGTTGCGGCGCGCGGTGTAGGGAGCGAGAGTTCGCACGGAAGTGCTCCTCCCGTTCCTGCGCCGAGGTCCCTGTGTCGCTGTCCCTGCGTTCCGCGCGTGTCACGCGCGCACTCGTCCGCTCGTCGCTGCTGGTTGCGTTGGCCGCGATTCCGCTCACGCTGGCCGAGGCGCAGGTGAGCGAAGAAGAACGTTTTCGCCGCTACCTCGAGCAGCAGGAGCGACAGTTCTCGAGTTTCATGAGCGCGCAGGACAGCGCCTTCGCCAACTTCCTGGATCGCGACTGGCGTGCCATGCAGTCGTTCGCGGCGAGCCAGGGCTACACGGCGCCGAAGCCGCGCACCCTGCCGCGCCGCACGCCGACGCCGGCCCCGCGGCCCGCGCCGCCCACGCCCACCGGACGGCCGACCACGCCGGCGACGCCGCGCCCGACGCCCGCGAATACGCCACCGGGCAATACGCCGCCTGCGACAACGCCGCCCGCCAACACGCCGCCGGTCCCCACGGCGCCACCCGATAACGTCGTCGCGAACATTCCGGCGTTGCCGCCGATGCCGCCGCGTCGTGTCGCGGGGACGCCGGGCAATCGTCCGGCGCCGCTCGCGCTGATTCCGCCGGCGGCCCGCCCGTTGCCGGCGCGCCCCGTCGATCCCTCGTTGTTGCCGCCGGAGCCGGCGCCCACGCCGACCCCGCGACCGGCCGCTCCCGCCCAGACGCTCAGCGTGCCGTTCTATGGGGGCCCGATCCCCCTGCGCTACACGCGCTCGCCGCTGCCCGCCCTGGGTTCGCCGGTCGATGGCAAGGCCATCGCGGACTTCTATCGTGGGCTCGCCTCCGCCGACTGGGGCGTGCTCGCCGAAGACCTGCGCGCGCAGTCAGAAGCGCTCGCGCTCGACGACTACGCCTACGCGCAGTTCGTGCTGCGCCTCGGGCGCCAGCTGGCGGGCGACGAGAGCCGTGCGCGGCTGCTGACCTGGTACCTCTTGTTGAAGTCGAACGTCGATGCGCGCGTGGGCTACATCGGCCCGAACGGCGCGACCGCGCAGATGCCGGCGGGCTCGATCGTGTTGCTGGTGCCGAGTACGGTGATGGTCTACAACACGACCTACTTCACGCTGCAGAATGAGAAGTTCTTCGCCGTCTCGCTCGACGAAGCGCCGTCGCCGGATGGCATCGGCCGCCTGTTCACCTACGACGGCAACTATCCGGGCCAGCCGCGCAAGATGGACATGCGCATCGCGCGCACGCCGAACCTCGGAGTGGCGCCGGAGAAGCGTACGCTGCGCTGGAGCTACCGCGACACCACGCACACCATCGAGATCAGCGCCGATCGCAATGCGGTGAAGTACCTCGAGTGGTTCCCGCAGGTGGAGTGGGACGTGTGGTTCGGCATCCAGATGTCGCAGCCGGCGCGCGAAACCCTGCTGCCGCAGCTGCGCCGTCGCCTGCAGGGCCGCAGCGAGCGCGAGCAGGTGAACTTCCTGATCCGCTTCGTGCAGACGGCCTTTGAGTACAAGACGGACGGCGACCAGTTCGGCCGTGAGAAGCCGCTGAGCGTGGACGAGACGCTGCTGTATCCCTTCTCGGATTGCGAAGACCGCTCGATCCTCTTCGCCGCGCTGGTGCGCGAGCTCACCGGGCTCGAGGTGGTCGGCCTGCTGTACCCGGGCCATATGGCCACGGCGGTGAAGTTCCGCGAGCAGGTCAGCGGCGACGCCGTGATGATCGGCGGGCAGCGCTACGTCGTCAGCGATCCGACCTACATCGGCGCGGACGTCGGCGAAGCGATGCCGCAGTTCAAGACCGTCACGCCGCAGATCGTTCGCATTCCCTGACGCGGCGCGCTCCCGGCGCGACGGCCCAGACGCTCGGGCCGTCGCACCGGGAGATGCGGCATCACTCCCACGTCCAGCTGGTCGGCGCGTAGGAATCCTTGACGCGTGCGGCTTCGAGCAGGTCGCGACGATGCTCGAGCTCGGCGAGTTCCGCCTTGGCCTTCGCCAGTTCGGTCTGCGCCCGCGCGACCATCGCGGCATCGCCGCGCGGCGTGACGTCGGCCAGCTGCCACTCGAACGCGCGGATCCGCGCCCGCGTGATGCGCAGGCAGGTGTTCACGCGGATCGCGTGATAGTGCGACCAGAGGTCGACCGTGCGATCGTCGTCCTGCCAGAGACCTTCGATGCCGTCGTAGACGGAGAACGGCGGGATGGTGACGGCGTCGAGGTCAGGGGCAGTGTAAGCGGCGGACATGCAGCATTCTCCTCAAGGGTTTCCTGACGAACGGCGCTGCGGCGAGAGCCGTTCCCCGAGCGAGGCGGGGGCCCGCGTCGCCTGTTCCGCCGTGACAGGGCGATTGACCGACAGGTGGCGGCATGGCTTCATTTCCTCCACCCATGCGCCGGCTGACTCGTCTTTTCGTTGCGCTCTCGATGGTCCTTGCGCCGGCCGCCGTGCCCGCCCACGCGCAAGAGCGCTCGGCGACCGACACACTCCCGGCGTTGCGCGCGGCGGCCAACGCGGCGCGCGCCAGCGGCGACACGGCCGCGCTCGCGGGCATCCTCGAGGAAATCGGCCTCGCGCATTGGCGCGCCGATCGCTTCGACTCGGCGCTGGTGCAGATGCTCGCCAGCCGCGACCTCGCGGCGGCGCGCGGCGACAGCGTGTCGGTGGCGCGCATCTCGAATGCGCTGGGCTCGTCGCACTATCAGCTCGGGAACTACGAGCTGGCGCTGCAGGCGTACATGCGCTCCCTAGCCATTCGCGCGTCCGACAAGAATGTGCTGGGCCAAGCCTACCTCTACGCGAACATCGCGAAGGCCTACCAGGATTGGCGGCAGTTCGACCGCGCGCTGGCCAGCGCCGACAGTGGCGTGGCGCGCGCCGAGGCGGCGGGTGACGGGCATGCCCTTGGCTATGCGCTCAACACCCGCGCCGATATCCTCCTCGATCTCGGCCGCTACGCGGATGCGCGCGAGGGCGTCGAGCGCTCGCTGGCCGCGTATTACAGCGGCTCGCCGGCGATCAGTCCGCGCGACTCGCTCAGCGCATGGTCCATCAACGTGATGCTGCTCGGCGAGGTGGATCTCGCGGAAGGCCGCAGCAGCGATGCCCTGCGGCGGTTCTCCGAGATCTATGCGGTGGCGCGCAAGGGCCGCACCTTGCGCGGCCAGTCGCACGCCTCGCTGCAGATGGCCCGCGCCAACATGGCCTTGGGCCGCGACGCGGCCGCCCGGGAGAACTACCGCGCGGCCCTGATCGCGGCGGACAGCACCCGGAATCGGGCATTCCGCCTCGAAGCGTTGATGGGGCTGTCGCGCACGTCGGAGCGCCTCGGCGATGCGACGGCGGCCCTGCGGTTTGCGCGGCAGCACGACGCCCTGCGCGATTCGCTCTTCGATGCGCGCACGGCGCAGCGCGTGGCGGCGATCGAGCTCGAAGCCGACGCGGCGCGCCAGCGTGTCGCCGCCCAGTCGCTGCAACGTGAGCAGGTGGAACAGGCCGCGGCGCTGCGTCGCCAGCGGGTGCTGACGGGTGTCGCCGCGGTGCTGCTGGTCATCACCTTGGGCTTCGTCGTCGCGCTGCTGCGCGCCAATCGTGAAGTGCGCAAGCTGTCGAGCTTCATCCCCATCTGCGCGAGCTGTAAGAACGTCCGCGACGACGCCGGCTACTGGCAGAGCGTCGAGGAGTACATGGCGTCGCGCTCCATGGCCCAGTTCTCGCATTCGATCTGCAACAATTGCGGTCCCAAGCTCTACGGCGATGATTGGGAGCCGCACCCGGTCTCGGCGCGTGCGCCGGGCGCCGAGGTGGCGCGGACGCCGAAGCGGGACGGCTGAGCCGACATGCCGCGGATGCGGAAGAAGTCGGAGCTGCCGGAGAAGGACTGCCTCAGCTGCGGCCGTCCCTTCACCTGGCGCAAGAAGTGGGAGCGCGACTGGGATGCGGTGAAGTACTGCTCGGACGCCTGCCGCCGTCGCGGCGTTCCGTCGACGACGGTTACGACGCCTGCGGGGCGGGGCCGGCCACCAGCGCGCTGAGCCGACGCGCGGCCTCGCGACGCAGCAGCCAGAGCGCGAAGAGCGCGTGCACCGTGGTGGCGACGACCGACACGCGCCACACCCAATGCAGTTGGAAGCCCGGGAGTCGCGACACCCACAGCGCAGGAATCGCGAACACCGTCAAGCGCACCGCGCTCGAGACCACGCTGGGAATCGTGTTGCCCATCGCCTGGAACATCGACGAACAGGTGAACACGAGGCCGCTGGCGACGAAGTTCCACGAGATCGTGCGCAGGAAGTCCACGGCGACGTCGACGACGACGGGGTCGCTGGCGAAGGGCTGGACCAAGAGGGCCGGGCGCCAATGCGCGAACAGCGTCATGCCGGCCATTAACAGGCTGCAGAGGCGCGCCGCCGCCCAGAAGGTCTCGCGCGCGCGGTCAGGGCGACCCGCCGCGACGTTCTGCCCGGCTATCGGTGCAGCGGAAATCGCGATCGCCATCACGGGCAGGAACAGCGACTGCATGATGCGCGAGCCGACGCCGAATCCGGCCTGCGCGGCGGCGCCGAACTCGCCGATGATGCCGTAGATGATGGCCATCGAGACGAACATCAGGCCGAACTCACCGCCCGCCGGCACGCCGATGCGCAGCAGCTTGCCCCACACCTCGGTGTCCGGGCGGTACGGCGCTTCTTCCGGTGTGGCGGCGAAGAATCCCGTGCGGACGAAGTACACGGCAGCGGCGATGACGCCCGCGGCCACGGCGATCGTCGACGCCAGGCCGGCGCCTGCGATGCCCATCGGCCGGCCGGTGCCCCAACCGGCGATCAGCACCGGCGCGAGCACGGCGTTCAGCACGACGGTGAGCATCTGGATGATCATCGTCGGCTTCGCGATGCCGGCACCGCGCAGGGCGGCGCCCATCGAGATCAGTGCGAACTGCAGGGCCAGCGCCGGCAGGAACCACTTCAGGTAGATGAGGCCGTTCCGCACCGTCTCCGCGTCGGCCGCCACGCCGCGCAGGTACATCGGCGCCAACACGCCGCCTGCGACGAGGACGAAGAGACCCGTGATGCCCGAGAGGATCAGGCTTTGCCGAAACGCGCGCGCCCCTTCGACGCGATCCTTGCGTCCCGCCGCGTGGGCGATGAGCACGGTGGTGCCGACGCCGAGCACTTGAGTCAGCGCCATCACGATGAACTGGATGTTGCCGGCCGCGCTGACGCCGGCGATGGCGGCGTCGCCGAGTTGCGCGACGAAGTACAGGTCGACCAACACGTAGAGCGTCTGGAAGATCATCCCCAAGGCCATCGGAATGGCCATGCGGATGAGATGCCCTGAGATGGAGCCCTGCGTGAGGTCGTGTCCGGTCTTCACGGCTGGACCAACGTCACCTGATCCGGCTTGTCGGGCACGACACAGATGAACTCGAAGGGCCCGTCGACCACTTCGTACGCGTGTGGCACGCCGGCGGGGATGAACAGCGTGTCGTCAGCGCCGACTTCGTGCACGGCGTCGGCAATCCGGATGCGCGCGCGTCCGCGGAGCACGTACTGCTGGTGCTCGACGAGGTTGGTGTGCAGCGGCATCCCGCCGCCGGCGCCGAAGGTGAAGCGGCGCAGCACGAAGTTGGTCTCGCCCTGCTGCGGGCCGACGAGCACGCGGAAGGCGGCGTCGCGACCGGCGGGGATGACCGTGGGGGAGACGCTGTCGGCCGGGCGGACGGTGGCGGAGGGAGTCGGAGTCATGGGAGGAAACTACACGGCTCAGGTAGGACCAAGCGAGCGAGTCCCGGGCGCCGGCGACGGGCCGCCAGCGACGGGCCACAGCAGCGCGTAAGTTCCTCGCGCTGTCGATTCGTAGTCTCACCCCGTGGAGCGATACCCGTGATCTCACGACGCTTAGCCCACCCTGCTCTCGCCGCCGTCGGCGCCCTCGCCCTGCTCGCGCCCTCGCTCGTGGCGCAGATCCCGGTGGCCGAGGAACTCAACGCCCTGCATTTCCGCTCGATCGGCCCGGCCACGATGTCTGGCCGCATCGCCGACGTGGCGGTCTATGAGAAGAACCCCGCGATCTGGTTCGTCGCCACCGCGCACGGCGGTGTGTGGAAGACCACCTCGGGCGGCACCACCTGGGAGCCCCTGCTGCAGGACCAGGGCCTCATGAGCTTCGGCGACGTGACGCTCTCGCAGCAGAATCCCGATCTCGTCTGGGCCGGTGGCGGTGAGAGCAACAACCGGCAGTCCACGAGCTGGGGCAGCGGCGTCTGGAAGTCCACGGACGGCGGGAAGACCTGGGCGAACATGGGGCTGCGCGAGTCCAAGCACATCCACCGCATCGTCATCGATCCGACGAACAACGACATCGTGTTCGTGGCTGCGACGGGTCCGCTGTTCGGCCCTGGCGGCGAGCGCGGCATCTATAAGACGACGGACGGAGGCCGGAGCTGGCGCCGCGTCCTCGCCGGTGATGACGACACGGGCGGCAACGACATCGTGATGTCGGCGGCCGATCCCAAGGTGTTGTTCGCGTCGATGTATCAGCGCCGCCGCAGCGAGTGCTGCTTCAACGGTGGCGGTGCGGGCAGCGGCCTGTTCAAGTCGACGGATGGTGGTGAGACCTGGGCGCGCGTCGCCGGTGGATATCCGAGCGGCGAGCTCGGCCGCATCGCGGTCGACATCTCGCGCTCGAACCCGAGCGTCGTGTACTCGCTGGTCGAAGCCCCCGCGGCGAACAGCCAGCCGGTGGGCGAGACCATGGGCGCGACGCAGGCGTCCAACAACCCGACGACGGGGCTCTGGCGCTCGAACGATGGCGGGGCGACCTGGACGCGCGTGAACGGCGCGAACCCGCGCCCGATGTACTTCTCGAAGTTGGCCATCGACCCGAGTAACGCCGAGGCGGTGTACTTCGGCGGCGTGGGCTTGCACATGACGCTCGACGGCGGCAAGACCGTGGAGACGGATGCCGCGATGGTCACGCACGACGACATCCACCGCTGTGGGTGAACCCGTCGAACCCGCAGCACCTGATCATCGGCAACGATGGCGGCTTGGCGGTGTCGTTCGACCAGGCGCGCAGCTGGCAGTTCGTGCCGAACCTGCCGGTGGGGCTGTTCTACCACGTCAGCTACGACATGAGCGTGCCGTTCAACATCTGCGGCGGCATGCAGGACAACTACAACTGGTGTGGCCCCAGCCGCTCGCGCTTCAGCCGCGGCATCGTGAACCACGACTGGTTCCAGATCCTCGGCGGTGACGGCTTCCACGCGATTCCCGACCTGCGCGACCCGCGCATCGTGTACACGGAGTCGCAGAACGGCAACATGATCCGCCGCAACGTCGTGACGGGTGAGAGCAAGAGCATCCGCCCCACACCGAACACGGTGTCGCCGGCGCCGGCCGCGGGCGAGACGTATCGCTTCCAGTGGGACGCGCCGATGATGCTCTCGCCGCATGATCCGGGCACGCTGTACGTCGCGGGCAACAAGGTCTTCCGGTCCACGGACCGCGGTGATTCGTGGACGGTCGTCTCGCCGGACCTCACGCTCAATGCGAATCGCGACACGATCAAGACGATGGGCGTGGCGGGCCGCGACATCCGCATCGCCACGCACGATGGCATCTCGCAGTGGCCGGCGCTGGTGTCGTTGGCGGAATCGCCCGCGCAGCGCGGGGTGCTGTGGACGGGCTCGGACGACGGCGTCGTGAGCGTCAGCAAGGACGGCGGCGCGAGCTGGACCAACGTGACGGCGAACATCCCAAGCTTCCCGCGCGGCGCCTACGTGGGCGAGGTGGTGCCGTCGCGCGGTGCGCCGGGCCGCGCGTACGTCGTGGTGCCGAACTACCGGCAGAACGACTACACGCCGTATGTGTGGACCACGGAAGACTTCGGCGCGACGTTCCGCCGCGTCGATGCGGGCCTGCGCGGCGAAGTCGTGCGCACGCTCACGGAAGACATCAAGAATCCGGATGTGCTCTATGCCGGCACGGAGACGGGCCTGTTCGTCTCGCTGGACCGCGGGAACTCGTGGCGCCGCTTCAAGAGCAACCTGCCGGATGTGCGCGTCGACGAGATCGCGATCCATCCGCGCGACAACGCGATGATCGTCGCGACGCACGGGCGCGCAATCTTCGTGCTCGACAACCTCGCGCCGGTGCAGGAGCTGGCCGCCGCGCAGTCGGCGAATCGTGCCGCAACGCTGTTCACGCCCGCGCCGGCGCTGCAGTGGAAGACGAAGGACGATCGCAACGACGAGTTCTGGGGTCACCAGTGGTTCACGGGGGAGAACCCGCCGAGTGACGCGGTGATGCAGTTCCACGTGAAGCGCGAGGTGCAGTCCTTGGTGCTGCGCGTGGTGGGCGCGCGCAATGCGGAAGTGCGTCGTCTCGAAGTCCCCGCCGCGAAGCGGGCGCTGGGCCTGCAGACGCTGTGTTGGGATATGCGGATCGCCCCGATTCCGAGCGGTGCGCCGCAGGGCGGGCAGGGCGGCGGGCCCGGCGGTGGCGGTCCGGGCGGTGGCCCGGGCGGGGGACAGGGGCAGCAGCGACCGATTCCGGGCGTGCGCGCTCCGTTGCCTGAGGTTGGCTACAAGCCGGAGAATCCCTGTGGCGGCGCTGGCTTCGGTGGGGGCTTCGGCTTCGGCGGCAACGCGAACCTCGGGCCGTACGTCGCGCCGGGACGCTACACGGTCGAGCTGATCGCCGATGGCGCCGTGGTGGACAGCAAGCCGATCACCGTCGTGGCCGATCCGGGGCTGACGTGGACGGTCGCCGAGCGTGCGGCGTATGATCGACTCGTCGGGCAGCTGCACGACGAGCATCGCACGGCGGCCGCGACGGTGGCGCGCCTGAACACGCTGCGCTCGCAGCTCAGTGCGGCACAGCAGCGCGCCGATTCGCTGCAACTGACGGCGGATGAGCGCACGAGCCTCGCGCAGCTGAAGGCGCGTCTCGACAGCATCGGACCGTCGCTCGGCGTCGGTATCGCCGCGCAGCCCGGTGGCGGTGGGTTTGGTGGCGGCGCGGGCGGCGGCAACGCCTACTCGCGTTTCACGGGTCTCAAGGCCTCCGTGATCGGCACCTGGGAGACGCCGAGTGCGGGGGTGCAGGCGCAGCTGCGTGCCGCGCAGCAGGCGCTGGTCGCGCCGGTGCGCGACGCGGATCGCCTGCTGGCGGATGCGGTGCGCGTGGGTCGTTCGCTCCAGGCCAAGGGCGTGACGCTCGCGCCCTGAGTGTCGGGCGGGCAATGCAGAAGGGGCGCGGCTGCTTGGCAGCCGCGCCCCTTCTCATGTCTGACACCGCGCGGAACCGCGCGGCGGGGCCTCACCCGATCAGCGTTCCTGCGTGCGGATGCGCACGTTGTACACGGAGTTCACGCTCAGGATCTGATAGCTCACGCGCGTGGTGTCGAAGCCTTCCTTCCACGCCTGGATCAGGACCTGGTTGCCGCGAAGACTCGGCAAGTTGTAGTTGCCGTTGGCGTCGGAGATCGACACCACATCGCCGACCCAGACGCGCGCGCCCGCAATGCGCTGGCTGGTGACTTGGTCCAACACCAGGCCGGTGATGTTGCCCAGCGGATCCTGCGCCGGCGGCGGTTCCCAGCGCGTCGCGTTGGGTTCGTTCGGGAAGGTGTGACAGGACGCAACGGCCCCGACCAAGAGGATGAGCGGCAGCAGCGCCCGGCGGGGCAGAGGGAGTCGTCGCATGGTCACGGCGTACGGCTGGGTTGCATGGTCAGATTGAGCGTAATGTTGGTGCTGCTCAAGTTCAACGGCACGCGCGTCGTATCATAGCCGACCTTGGCCGCGAACACGAGCACGAGCGGTCCGCGCACGCCGGCTAGGTTGTAGTTGCCCGCGCCGTCGGATGTCGTGCGCACCTCGTTGATCCAGACGATGGCGTCGGCGACGGGCGTCGTGCCTGACGTGACGCGCCCACTGACGTTCGCGAGTGGTGCCGCATCCGGCGGCGACTCCCAGCGCGTCGCCTCGGGCTCATTCGGGAACGTGTGGCAGGCCTGCACGACCGCCACGAGTGCCGACAGCGTCAACAGAACGGCGCGGAGGGGATGAAGTCGGGGCACGGGAGGTCGCGGACGATGGGCGGCACAGCCTACCTTACACCCTGAAGTCTGCGCGCCGCTCCAGCCCGCGCGCAACGGCTCTCGCCCGACCCTCGTTCTCAGACTCCCGTGAAGACCACCGCCCGCTTCGATTCGCTGCCCGTCTACCTCCTCGCCACGATTCCGCAGAAGAAGCGCGATCTCATCGCCCGCGGCGTGGACGTCATTGACCTTGGGGCTGGCGATGCCGACCTCGCGGCGCCGCCCAAGGCGGTCGAGGCGCTCATCAAGGCCGTGCAGGACCCCGGGATGAGCCGCTATGGCTTCGGACTCGGCCTCCCGAAGTACCGTGAGGCCGTCAGTGCGTGGATGGAGAAGCGCTTCGGGCATCGCTTCGATCCGCTCAAGGAGATCGTGCCGCTCATCGGCTCCAAGGAAGGCATCGCGCACTTCTGCCTGGCCACACTGCAGAAGGGCGACGTCGCCATCCTCCCCGACCCGGGCTACCTCGCCTACCTCGGCGGCACGCTGCTCAGCGAAGCCGAGCCGTACATGTATCCGATCACGCCGCGCACGAACTTCTTGGTCGAGCTTGATGACGTGCCGGCCGACATCTTGGCGCGCACGAAGGTGTTGTTCCTGAACTACCCGAACAACCCGACGGCGGCGATCGCGCCGATGGAGTATCTCGAGCGCGTCGTGCGTCGCTGCAAGGAACTGGGCATCATCCTGCTCTTCGACAACGCATACTCGGAGATGACCTTCGACGGCTACGTCGCGCCGAGCATCTTCGATGTGCCGGGCGCGCGTGACGTGGCGATCGAGTTCCACTCGCTGTCGAAGACCTACAACATGACGGGCTGGCGCTGCGGCTGGGCCTGCGGCAACGCGGAGCTTGTCGGCGCGCTGTCGAAGACCAAGAGCTTCCTCGACACGGGTCAGTTCATGGCCGTGCAGGCCGCTGGCGTAGCCGCACTCGAAAGCCACGCCGAGTGGGTGCCGGGCAACCTCACGGTGTTCAAGGAGCGCCGCGATGCCGCAGTGGCCGCCTTCCGGGCCAACGGCTTCGACGTCGACGCGCCGAAGGCCTCGATGTATCTCTGGGTGCCGCTGCCGGCAGGCATCAAGTCCTTGGAGTTCCACGAGCGCCTGATGATGGAAGAAGGCGTGATCGTGCTTGCTGGCTCGTCCCTCGGAGCGGGTGGGGAAGGCTTCTTCCGCATTTCGTTCATCACGAGCCCGGCGCGCATCGCCGAGGCGGCGGAACGCGCGGGCCGCGTGCTCGCGCGGATGCGTGGCTAGCGGGCGGTCGTCGCGGTTGCGTGCGGCGACGCTCGGGCTCGGCGTCGTCGCGCTGGGACTTGGCCTGGTGGCCTGTGGCAAGCCGATGACGACCCCCACGCCGCGGCGCACCACGCTCGCCGACGGTCGCACCGTGTTCGGCACGATCCCCGAGGGACCGGTCGATCGCGCCGTGCTGCGGGCGCTGCCGACGGTCGCCACGTATCGATGGGCCTTGCCGAGTGCGCATTTCTCGGGCGTGATGCCGGCGGAGGACTCCGCGTCCGTGAGCTTTGCCGCACACGAAGACCGCAGCTTTGCGTCCGAAGTGCTGCGCCTCAACGGATGGCGCGAAGCGGCGACGGAGAGTGCCGCACAGTTCGAGATCACCGTGCTGCGCGTGGAGCGCACCGCGGAGTGGCTGGAGACGCGTCCGGACCCGCGTCCTCCGCTCCCGGATCGCAACAGCTGCCGCAATCTCCCGAGAGCCCAGCGCGCGAACTGCGTCGAGCCGATGCCGCAAGATCGTCCGCCGATCCGCGTCAGGCAGCGCGGGCTGGACGTACGCTACGCGGTCGCGATCGTGCGCCTCCAGGACCGCGCCAGCGCGTGGTGGATCTCGCCCGTGCAGTCCGAAATTCAAATTGCGATCCTGCGCCTACTCACGGCGGGCGCCGAGTCGCCGCCAGCATTGCTGCAGTGACGCGCGTAGACCTGTTTGTCCCTTTCTCCCGAGTGATCCGAACGATGCGTGCTTTCCGCCTCGCTACCCTCGCCGTCGTGCTGCTGCCGCTGGGCCTCCAGGCCCAGCGCGCGATGCAGCCCAACGACTGGCACCGCCTCACCACCGTCTCCCAGCCGGCGATGTCACCGGACGGACGACTCATCGCCTTCACCGTGACCACGGTGAACGAGCGGGAGAACAAGCGGCATCAGGAAGTGTGGGTGGTGCCGGCAGCTGGCGGCGATCCGCAGCGCTACACCGCGCCCGGCTACGAGAGCAGCAATCCGCGCTTCTCGCCGGACGGCAAGTATCTGTTCTTCTCGTCGCAGCGCCCGGGGGGCAGCGGCAGCAGCTGGGCCATCCGCATGGATGCCCCAGGCGGTGAAGCCGCGCAGGTCGAGAACTATCCCAGCGGCAGCTGGCCGCGCGATGGGAAGTTCGCCGTGTTCAGCGCGCCGGCCGAAGCCGATTCCGCCGCGGGCCCGCGCGCGGGTGGCCGCGAGGCCGATCCCTACGCGCGGATGCAGCCGACGGCGCGTCCGCCATTCGGTGCCATCACCAAGCCGGTGATGCCCGAGCGCTTCGACGGCCGCCACATCTTGAGCGCCCGCTACAAGGCGAACGGGCAGGGCTTCCTCCCGGGGGCGCGGACCGCGCCGCAGGTGCGCCCGCAGCAGCTGTACACGCAAGCGCCCGGTGCGCGCCGCGAGCAGCTCACGCGCACGGCGTACTCGCATCGCAGCCCGGTGGTGAGCCCTGATGGTCGCTTCATCGCCTTCGTGGCCGACGCCGAGCTGCGGCCGGATTCGCTGGTGCAGGCCATCAACGACTCGATTGCCGAGTTGCCCTACGACCGTGCGCGTGACGAAGCGCCGCGCAACGACGCCGACATCTATGTGATTCCCATTGCCGGTGGCGCGCCGCGCAAGGTGGCGGCGCTGATGGGCTCGGAGTCCGATATCACTTGGTCGCCCGACGGACGCCAGCTCGCCTTCGTGCATCGCGAGTCGCGCACGGCGAACGCTCGTCTGATGGTCATCAACGTCAGCGGCGGACAGCCCACGAACCTCACGCCGACCTGGCGCTACGAGCCGGGTGGCATGGAGTGGCTGCCCAGCGGCGAGATTGCCATGTGGGCCGACATCGGCGGGGCCAGCGGTCTCTTCATGGTGAACCCGCGCACGGCGCAGATGCGCGAAGTGCTCGGCGGCCGCCGCAAGATCAGCGGCTTCAGCTTCGACGCCGCGGGGCGCAACGTCGCGTACGTCTCGACGTCCGTCACCAAGCCGACCGAACTGTTCATCGCCGGCGTCGACGGCCGCAACGAGCGCAAGCTCACCAGCTTCAATGATGCGCTGAACCGCGAAGTCGCCTGGAGCGACGCCGAGCGCCTGGTGTATCGCTCGGTCGGCAACTTCGAGATCGAAGGCTGGCTGATGAAGCCCTACGGCTACGAGGCCGGCAAGAAGTATCCGCTGGTGCTCTACATCCACGGTGGCCCGCACTCGCAGTACGGCGAACAGTGGTTTGACGAGACGCAGAACCTCGCCGCCGCCGGCTTCATGGTGCTCTACACGAACCCGCGCGGCTCCAGCGGCTACGGCGCGGACTTCACGTACAGCACGCGCGGCCGCTGGTTCGCCGAGGACTACGAAGATCTCATGAAGGCCGTGGACATCGCGGCCGCGCGCGCGGACGTGGATTCCACGCGCATGGGCGTGACCGGTGGTTCCTACGGCGGCGTCATGACCGCCTGGGTCACCGTGAAGACCAATCGCTTCAAGGCCGCGCAGGCCGACCGGATGATCTCCAATTGGTGGTCCTGGTATGGCACCTCGGACGCGCAGGGACTGACGGAGTTCGAGTTCTACGGGCGCCCTTGGGACAATCCGGCGATGTACGACTCGCTCTCGCCCATCCGCTACGTGCGGCAGGTGAAGACGCCGACGTTCATCCTGCAGTCCGAGGAGGACCACCGCACGCCGATGACGGACGCCGAGCAGTGGTTCGCGGCGCTGGTGCGTCAGGGCGTGCCTGTGGAGTTCGTGCGCTACCCGCGCAGCACGCACGATCTCTCGCGCACGGGTGAGCCCTGGCTCTTGGTGGACCGCCTCGGCCGACTGCGCGATTGGTTCGGCCACTGGCTGAAGCCCTAGGTCGGGTGCCATCTTCAGGCGTTCTGCAGGACATTCCCCCGCAGGTTCCCTCATCCCCCGGACAGAGACCTGATGTCTGAAAACAAGGAAGAATGGGGCAGTAAACTCGGCGTGATCCTCGCGGTCGCGGGATCCGCCGTGGGCCTCGGCAACTTCCTCCGATTTCCCGGCCAGGCGGCCGCGAACGGTGGCGGTGCGTTCCTCATCCCGTACTTCTGTGCGCTGTTCCTGCTCGGCCTGCCGATCGGCTGGGCGGAGTGGACGATGGGCAAGTACGGCGGCAAGAAGGGCCTGCACGGCGCACCGATGGTGATGGGGGCGATCGGCAAGGGCCGCCTCGCGCGCTATCTCGGCGTGCTCGGCGTGCTCATCCCGCTCGGTGTCAGCACGTACTACGTGTTCATCGAGACCTGGACCTTCGCGTACTTCCTCAAGTATATCAGCGGCGGCATCGGCATCGACCGTACGGCCGACATCGCCACGCAGACGGCGCAGTCGGGCTCGTTCTATTCGATGATCACCGGTGTGGATGGCGACGGCCTGCTCTTCACGGGCGACTCCAAGTTCACGGTGATCAGCTGGATCGTCGTGTTCACGATCAACATCTTCTTCGTGTTCCGCGGGTTGTCGAAGGGCATCGAGAAGTTCGTGTCGTACGCGATGCCCGTGATGGCCGTGTGCGCCCTGATCGTGCTCATCCGCGTGCTCACGCTGGGGACGCCGGATCCGAACGTGCCGGACCAAAACGTCATCAACGGCCTGGGCTACATGTGGAACCCCGACTTCTCGGCGCTCGGGAACTTCCAGACCTGGCTGGCGGCGGCGGGACAGATCTTCTTCTCGCTGTCGGTGGGCTTCGGCGTGATCATCAACTACGCCTCGTATATGAAGGCGAAGGATGACGTCGCGCTGTCCGGCCTCACCGCTTCCGCGACGAACGAACTGTTCGAAGTCGGCTTCGGCGGCATGATCACGCTCACCGCCGCCTTCGTGTTCCTCGGCCTCAGCGGCACGGCCGGTGCGGTCGCGACGGGCTCGTTCGGCCTCGGCTTCAACACGCTGCCGGTGGTCTTCGCGCAGATGGGGGCCTTTGAGAATGTCATCGGCGCCATCTGGTTCCTGATGCTGTGGCTGGCGGCGATCACGAGCTCGCTGTCGATGTATGCGCCGGCGACGGCGCATTTGAAGGAAGCCACGGGCTGGTCGCACACCAAGTCCACGTCGACGATCGCCATCATCGGCACCATCGGCGCGATCCTCACGCTGTGGTTCACGGCGGGCGGCGCGTTCTGGAGCACGGTGGACTTCTGGGTGGGTACCTACCTGATCTTCGTCCTCGCGATGGTGCAGATCATCTACTTCGGCTGGGTATTCGGCATCGAGCGTGGCTGGAAGGAGCTGCACCAGGGTGCGTCCATCCAGGTACCGACGATCTTCAAGGTGATCATGAAGTACGTCGCGCCGGCGTACCTGATCATCGTGTTCGTCGGCTTCACGGTGCAGAACTTCAAGTCGTCGCTCGAGGCCTCCTGGGCGAACACCGGGTCGCGCGTGGGCATGCTCACGATCGCCGCGATCCTCGTGTACCTCGTAGTGGTGACGTACATCGGCGAAAAGCGCCTGCGTGCCGCGGGCGTGGACATCGACGACAACAATCCGGCCGACTAAGGAGATCTTACCATGACCACGCTAGGCTGGATCTTCATGTCGCTGTCGCTCACGTTGGTTTGGGGCGGCACGTTCTGGTGCTTCAAGAAGGTGCTGGAGACACCGGCGGAGGAGAAGGCGCCGCCGGGCTTCGGGCCTTGAACTAGGCTTCCTTTCGCACCAGAGTCGGTGAACGACTCTGCCACGGAGGCACGGAGGCACCGAGGCTTTCGCGGAGGACTACGTAGGCACTGAGGGGGTCCGCACCAACTGAATGGTGCGGACCCCCAAGTCGTTGCCGTTCTCCGTGCGCCCTCTGTGCCTCCGTGTCTCCGTGGCGTCAGTTGCCGTGTTTGGTGCCGGGCACGTCCGTCACGCCGCCAGATACAATGAACGCCAACACGTCAGAACTCGGCGCCTCGATCGTCGTCACCCGCGACGCCGGGACGACCACGAGTTGCCCGGCGAAGTTGTACGACTGCGGGAAGTACACCGCCACGTCGTCGCTGAGTCCCAGCTTCTCCAGCGACTGCTGCGTGATGAACCCGAACGTGCGCACGGCGCCGTCGGCGCTCATCGCGACGAGTACGGGCCGGTCGAAGCGCCGCTTCTCGCCCACGAAGGCATCCAGCAGGTCCTTGGTCGCGTTGTAGAGAATGCGCACGAAGGGCAGCCGGTCCAGCATGCGCTCCAGCCGCTCGACCAGCGTGTTCCAGAGAAAGTTCGAGCCGAGGAATCCGACCAGCGTGATCGCGACGAGCGTGACCAGCAGGCCGACGCCCGGCACCGGGATGCCGAGCCAGCCGTCGATCGTGGTCAGCGTGACCCAGCAGACGGCGATCGTCACCGCGAGCGGGACGGTGAGGACGAGGCCGCGGAGGAAGTACGAAACGAGAAAGCGCATCGGCGTCCTGAACGGCTGGGGGAGGGACGGCGTATCTTGAAATGGTGCTCGAGCCAAGATAACCCGAACCGTCCCGCCGATGCATTTCCGCCCCGCCGCCCGCCGGACTTCGCGCGCCCTCGCGCTGCTCCTTCTCCTGCCGGTCCTCGCGTTCGCCCAAGGCGAGCGCAAGGTCCTCACGCAGGACACATACGACCTCTGGCGTTCGATTCTTCAGCCGACGCTCTCGCCCGACGGGCGTTGGGCGGTGTACACGCTGTCGCCGACGGTCGGCGATGGTGAGCTCGTCGTGCGCGCCACGGGAAGCACGAGCGAATGGCGCGTGCCGCGCGGCTCGACCGGGCGTCCGCTGCAGAGCGTGAGCGGCCAGCCGTTCTCCCCACAGGCGGCACAGATCACGGGCGATTCGCGCCACGTCGTGTTCCTGCGCTATCCCACGCAGGGCGCGCTCGACTCCGCCCGGGCGCGGCGCGCCCGGCCGGCGGATCAACCCAAGACGTCGCTGGGCATCATGTCGCTCGCCGATGGGCGCGTGACGGAGATCGAGAAGGTCCGCGGATTTGCCGTCGCGCGGAATGGCGGGCGCCTCGTCGTGTATCAGCCGGAGGCCGACACCGCCGCCGCGGGTGGTCGCACCACGCCGCGCGCTGGCGCCGATTCCTCCGCGCGTCCGGCGCGTCGCAAGGATAGCGGCAGCCCGCTCGTCATTCGCGACCTCGCGACCGGCACGGAGACGCGCATCGACCACGTGTCGGCCTACGAGCTGCACGAGAACGAGCGGTGGCTCGCCTACGCGCGCGCCGGCGCGGATTCGCTCAACGTCGACGGTGTGTACGTCCGCGACCTGACCGCTGGCACCGAGACCGCAGTGAAGGTCGCGACGGGCAACTACCGCTCGCTGGCCTTCGACGAAGCGGGCACACAGCTGGCCTTCATCACGGACGCGGACTCTTGGGGTGCCGAGACGGCGCGCTTCGCGGTCTATCACGCCGCACTGTCCGGCCCGCGCAATCGTCCGGGGCCGCAGCAGGCGGCGCGCATCGTAGCGGCGAGCGAGATCGCCGAGGGCATGCAGGTGGCCGATCGCAGCCGCGTGGCCTTCGTCGAGAGCGGGGCCGCGCTGACCTTCGGCGTCTCCCGCGTGCAGCCGGATTCGATTCCCGCCGATTCGCTGGCCGACAAGGCCGTCGTCGACCTCTGGCACTGGCAGGATGCGCGCCCGCAGCCGATGCAGCGTCTGCAGGCGGGGCAGGATCGCAGTCGTCAGTACACGGCCATCTATCACGTCGCCACGAAGCAGATGCGTCAGCTCGGGTCCGCCGAGATGCCCAACATCACGCTCTCCGATGACGGTCGTACGGCGGTCGCGAACACGAATGTCCCGTACGAGCTCGACGCCATCTCCGGCGAAGGCGGCACGGACATCAATGTGATCAACACACTGACCGGGACCGTGCGTCGCGTCGCGACGAAGGTCCGAGGCGGCGGGCAGCTCTCGCCGAATGCCAAGTACGTGACGTGGTGGGAGAATCGCGCGTGGCAGATCCACGACATCGCCGCGAATCGCACGCGGCCGCTGACGGTTGGGGTGACCGGCGTCTCCTTCGAGGATGAATCGCACGACACGCCCAGCGAGCCTGGCTCCTACGGACTCGGCGGCTGGACGGCGAATGACGTGGCGGTGCTCGTCTACGACCGCTTCGATATCTGGGAGATCGATCCCACCGGCACGCGACCCGCGCGCAACCTGACCGAAGGCAGCGGTCGCCGCGACAGCATCACCTTCCGCGTGGTCGATCTCGATCCCGATGCGGATCACCTCGATGCCAGCGCCCCGTTGTATCTTCGCGCCTTCGACAACCGCACGAAGGATGCCGGCGTGTATCGCGATCGCATCGGCGCGAGCACGGCGCCCGAGCGTCTCGTGATGGCTCCGAAGAGCTGGCCCGTGTTCCAGAAGGCGCGCAGCGCCGAGCAGTTCTTGCTGGCCCGCGCGGACTTCCGCGAGTACCCCGACCTGTGGACGGGTTCACGCCTCGATCAGCTGTCGCGCATCTCGGACGCGATGCCGGAGCAGGCGCAGTACCGTTGGGGCAATGTGCGCCTGCACAAGTGGCTCAATAGCGACGGCGTGCCGATGGAAGGCCTGTTGTACACGCCGGAAGGCTTCGACCCGAGCCGCAAGTACGCGATGGTCGTGTACTTCTATGAGCAGCTCTCGGACAACCTGCACCAGTATCACCGCCCGGCCGGTCGCAACATCATCAATCCCAGCGTCTACACCTCGCTCGGATACGTCGTGTTCTTCCCGAACATCCACTACACGCCGGGCTATCCCGGGCCCAGCTCGGTGAAGAGCATTGTGCCGGGCGTGCAGTCGCTGATCGCCGAAGGTTTCGTCGATCCCAAGCGCGTGGGCATCGGGGGCCAGTCGTGGGGCGGCTACCAGACGGCGTACATCATCACGCAGACGAACCTCTTTGCGGCGGCGGTGCCGAACGCGACCGTCGTGAACATGACCTCGGCGTACGGCGGCATCCGCTGGGAGACCGGTGTGGAGCGCGCGATCGTGAACTACGAGCGCGGCCAGAGCCGGATCGGCGGTTCGCTCTGGGAGTATCCGGAGCGCTACATGGAGAACTCGCCGCTGTTCTTCCTCGACCGCGTGACCACGCCGGTGCTGTTCATGGCGAACGATGCCGACGGCGCGGTGCCGTGGTACCAGGGCATCGAGTTCTTCGTCGCGATGCGTCGCTTGGGCAAGGAGGCCTACATGCTCAACTACAACGGCGACGCGCATAACCCGCGGAAGTACGCGAACCAGAAGGACATCGATCGCCGCATGCAGGAGTTCTTCGCGCACCACCTGCTCGGCGCCCCGAAGCCCGAGTGGATGGAGCGGGGCATTCCATTCCTCGAGCGTGGGCGCGATCAGCTCAACCGCTAGAGCAGTCACCACGGAGACACAGAGTCACGGAGACTGCCTGAGAAAGCGACTGGGGCTCGCACCGAACACTCGGTGCGAGCCCCAGTCGCTTGTCGGTCTGCCGTTGCAGTCTCTGCGTCTCCGTGCCTCCGTGGTGATCGCAGTTGTCGCCGGCTACCGCGTGCCAGTCTCCGCAGCCGGCACCGTCTGCAGGTACTTCCAGATCGCCGTCATCTCCACCGGGGTCATCAGCTTCGTGGCCTGCACGGGCATCACCGGGTGCAGCGTCGTGCCATCCGGACGCGTGCCCGTCGTGAGGACGCGCACGAACGCGTCGTAGTCGTACGCGGCCAGGCCGGTCGGCGTGAGATTCGCCGCATGCGGCCAGTCCGGCGGCGCGCCGCCGATCGGCCCGCCCGAGAGGTTCGCGGCGTGGCAGCCCGAGCATCCACCGTTCACCAGGTACCGGCCGTACTCGACGGTGGAATCCGGGTGCACCGACGAGACCACCTCGTTGCGATGCGTCACGCTGTTCGCGGGGAACAGCGGCATCTTGCCCGCGGCATACAGCGCGCGCGCGAGCGGACCCACGCGGTTTGGCGGGATCTCGCGGTCCACCGGCGCCACGCTGCGCAAGTAGGCGATGAGCACGCCGACGTCCTCGTCTGACATCAGCTGGTATTCGTGCGAGGGCATGAGCACGAGGCGGCGACCATCCTTCGCGACACCATGCCGGATGGCGCGCTCGATGTCGGCGTCCGTCATGCCGGTCAGCACGCCACCGCGGCCGGTTGTGATGTTCGGGCCGCTCAGCCGCCCGATGGCGGGGTCGTCGATCATCGTGCGGCCGCCGTAGTCCTCGCCGTGGCAGTCGCCGCACTTGGCCAGGGCCTTCATGACGTGCTCGCCGCGGGCGATCGACGCCGAGTCGGTGGGGGCGGTGAAGGGATGCGTGGGGTCATCCACCGTGCTGCGGAGTTCGCCGCTCGACCACGCGTACAGGCCGGCGACGCCGGCTCCAGCGAGGACGATCAGACCGCCAGCGACGAACGCGGTCACCTTCAGGAGTCTTCTCATGGGCTCGTACCGTGTAAGGGGTGGGACGAACAGCAGTACGGGCCGTGCGCGAAAGAAGTTGCGACGTCCCGGCAGCTCGCGCGAGTCGCCGCTGGCGGTGCGGCCGCGGCCCCCTGAGTACCCCCAGCGCCCCAAATCCCGTATTCTTCTCTCCCTATGGCTTCCACGTCCCGTCCCGAATCCGCCGCTCCGGCAACGCCGAAGCCGCCCGCCGAACCACAGCCTTGGTCCGTGGAGCGCGCGAAGGCGCTCTATAACATCGAAGGCTGGGGCGATGGCTTCTTCGATATCAATGAGAAGGGACGTGTCGTCGTCCGGCCGGATAAGGACCAGCCGGAGCGCACGCTCGATCTCTTTGAACTCGCGCATGACCTCGAGGCTCAGGGCGTCGGCCTGCCGGTGCTGCTGCGCTTCTCCGAGATCCTCAAGGCGCGCATCGAGAACCTGCACCAGCGCTTCGCCAACGCGATCGCCGAGTTCCAGTACGAAGGGCAGTACACCACGGTCTACCCGATCAAGGTCAATCAGCAGCGCCACGTGGTCGAGGAGATCGTCGAGTTCGGTCATGCGACGGGCGTGGGCCTTGAGTGCGGCTCGAAGCCGGAACTGCAGGCGGTCCTCGCGCTGACCGACCGCACCGATCACCTCATCATCTGCAACGGCTACAAGGACGAGGAGTTCATGCGCCTCGCCCTCATGGGGCAGCGCCTCGGCCAC
>PNKF01000009.1 GCA_013822285.1 Gemmatimonas sp. | reverse complement strand
GCTGCAGATGATCCGACACCAACCGAAACAGCGGCGACGCCTGGGGACGTCGGGGCCTGTAGACGCCGCGCGCCGCCGAGGCCGCGTCGGGCATGCGCGCTCCGGGACCGGGGAGCGCCGAGCATACGCCCGACTCGGATGCGGCCCGTCACCGTTCCGTTGCGCGGCGAGCCCGCTCGACGCAACGTCGCGAGGCGCCGGCATAACGTGGCTTGCTGCAGTCGGGCGTCTACGGAAGCACGCTGCGCGCGCAACTTGTTGGAGCGCCCGCAGCAGAAGCATACGTTATGCCGACAAGCTGGCGACGTCTCATTCTGATGACCTTGTCTTCGCCACGGAGGCGCCTCTGATGGGCTCAAACTCGCCTCCGTCCTTCACCGTCGTGCTCTTCGGCGCGACCGGCACCGCCGGTACCGGCGCCCTCAACGCCTGCATCGACGATGCGCGCGTCACCGCGGTACGGGTCGTGACGCGCCGCCCGCTGCCGACCTCGCATCCAAAGGTGCATGAGATCCTGTGCACGGACTTCGCTGACCTCGCCCCGCTTGCCGACAGTTTCCGCGGGGTCGACGCATGCCTCTTCTGCCTCGGCACCTCCGTGCGCAACGTGGCGGGGGAGGCGGAGTATCGCACCATCCACGTGGCGTACGCGCTGGCCGCAGCTCGCGCACTCGTCGCGCATAGTCCGCACGCGGCGTTCGTCTACCTCTCGGGCGGCGGCAGCGCGCGCGAATCACGAATGATGTGGGCGCGCGTGAAGGCCGACGCGGAAGATCAGCTGGCGCAGTTGCCGCTGGCACGGCTCGCCAGTGTGCGACCCGGCGCCATCGTTCCCGTTCATCCGAGGGGGGTAGACCGCTGGCTCATCGCGCCGCTCGTCACGATCGTACCTGCACTCGGCATCAAGGCGGACGCGTTGGGTCGCGCGATGCTCGCGGCGGTGCGCGACCCCTCCATCCCGTCGCGCGTGACACTCGAGAACCAGGCGCTCCGCAGGCTCGGCGCGGAGTCCGCGCGCGCGGTATAACGAAGCTGGCTGCCGATGAACGCGGTGCGGATGGCAGTGGTGGGGCGGCCGCCCTGTCGGGCATGGGACGGCCTAGCGGCCGCCCCACCACTGCTTTCTATTGAAGCGTTCACAGCAGAAGCACACGTTATGGCGACTGGAGACGATTGGCGCGGGCGCCCGGCCTTCAAACGCCAGGCCGACCAGCTCCGCCTGTACCCGCGCCTCGTCAGTGACGCGACCGCGCCCTCCGAGGTAGCAGAGTTGACCATGCGCGCACCCCTCGCTCCATCACCAGGATCCGTTCGACGCCGACTCTCGAGCTTCCTCCTGGCTGCCAGTGCACTCGCCATGAGCGCGTGCAAGGGACTCTTCGATTCCACCACGGTTTGCACGCTCGGCGCCAGCGCCGCGATCCGCGTCTTCGTGCGCGACGCAGCTTCGGACGCGCTCATTCCACCCGACGGGGGGACGACTCTCATTCTGCGCGATGGGGCGTTCGTCGATTCGACGACTTGGCCGCGAGCCGGCGGGCCGTGGCCGGAAGGAGTGCCCCTCACTAGCTACGGCGCGATTGAGCGGCCGGGTACGTACGACGTGACGGTGCGTCATCCCGGGTACGCCGAGTGGAACACCACCGGCATCCGCGTTCGCGAGGGCGAATGTGGCGTTCGCACGGTCACGCTCACCGCGCGCCTCCAGTCCCCAGCCGCGGCGCCATAACGACGCTTGCTGCCGACAAGGGATCTTCTCCAGATTGGTTGACACTTCCACCTAACGATGACCGAGGAGGTGTCCGATGCCGCAGAGCTTTGTCGTCGCGATGGGTGCCGCAAACCTGGCGTGGGCCGTGTTCTGCGGCATCGGAATCCTCGAGTTGCGTTCTATCGATGCTCTCACGAATCACCGGTTTGCCGGCCGGTAGACTCGCTGACTCGCTTCGCCAAGCACGGTTGTCAACGGAGTGATATGCTCGACGCCGAGCGCAGTGCGGGTGCGCCCAACCCGCTCACGGTTGAGATGGATCGCCAGGTGATGGCGTATCTGCTCGGCCAGCTACCGCTCGAAGCTGCGGTGAGCGCCTGCGTGCGCGCCCTCGGCCCTCGTCCCCTCCTCTCGATCCAGCTCGCACACGCCGATGCGACTATGCGAGCGCGACTCGACGCCCTCCGAGACGCCCTCCGAGACGCGCTCGCGCGCTGAATCACCGCAGCGGCGGCACCACCGGACTCGGACGGCGATGCCGCGTAGCCTGCTCGTGCGCAAAGCCGAAGCTGAGCAGTCGCGCCTCGCTGAACGGGCGCCCAAGGAACTCGAGCCCCGCTGGCAGTCCGTCCGTCGTGAATCCCATTGGCACGGCAAGCGCGGGCCAGCCGAGCGAGGGGCTGAGGCCGCGATTGTCACCAAGTCCGTAGCCGTCGTTGGGCCGCGAGTTCGTGAGCACGTCGGCGGCGATGAGCGTCGGCGCGGCATCATACGTGGCGTAGATCAGCGCGTCGAGGCGATGGTCGGCCATCAGCTTGAGCATCGCGACGCGCAGTTCCTCGCGGCGGCGTAGCAGCGTGCCGAAGCCCGGCTCGTCGGGTGAACGTCCGATGGATCCGATCAGTGACCGCGCGCGCCAGGGATTCACGCCACCGGCGAGAATGATGTCGCGCAGCGTCTTGTACGGCGCATTGGGGTGCTGCGCGAGATATGCGTCCGTCGCAGCCTCGGTCTCGTAGTCATTGCCACCGATGCCTTGGACACGCGGTACGCGCAGCGAATCCACGACCTCGGCGCCGAGTGTGCGCAACTGGGCGATCGAGGCCTCGAAGAGCGGCGATACCTTGGCGAACTCTGCAGTGGCGACGCGCGTAAGGCTGTCGCGACGGGCCAGCGCCGTGTCGGCACGCAGCAGGGAGTCGCGGGCCGGGGTGCGCGTGAGTGCCGTGTCGCGCGGTATGCGCAGCACGCCGATGCGTGCGCCGCGCAGCGACTGCGTCGAGAGTCCACTCGCATAGCTCTCGGGTTGCTGCCCGACCGCGTAGGCGGTGATGGGATCGTTGGGATCGTAGCCGGCGATGACGTCGAGGACAGCTGCGGCGTCCGCCACGGTGCGTGTCATCGGGCCCATCGTGTCCTGCGTCGGTGAGGCCGGCATCATGCCGAATCGGCTCACCAGCTGCAGCGTGGGACGCAGACCGACGAGCGCACTCACCGCCGCCGGACCGCGGATGGAGCCGCCGGTGTCTTCGCCGATGCCGACGAGTCCGAAATTGGCGGCGACGCCGGTGGCCGATCCGCCTGAGGAGCCACTGGGATTCCGGCGCGGATCGTAGGCGTTGCGGATGATGCCCGACTCCGAGCCCACGTAGCGCTGCGCGAACTCACCCATCGTGGTCTTCGCGAGGATGATCGCCCCGGCAGCCTGCAAGCGCTTCACCACGGTCGCATCGCGCAGCGGCACGAAATCCTTGAACAGGGCCGAGCCGTAGGTGGTACGCATGCCCGTGGTCTCGATCTGGTCCTTGAGCAGCACGGGAACGCAGTGCAAAGGCCCACGGGCGGCACCGCTGCGTTGCACGGCATCGAGCGAGTCGGCGATGGTCAGTGCGCGCGGGTTCACAGTCTGAATCGCGTTAAGTGCCGGGCCGCGCTTGTCGTACGCCGCGATGCGATCAAGGTACGCCTGCACCAGCGCGCGGCAGCTCAGCCGGCCGGCGTCGAGGGCGGCGTGCACCGAGGCGATGCTTGCCTCGGTGATGTCGACGCGTTGCTGGGCGTCAGCGGGAGCACTGGCGACGGAGAGCAACAGTGTCGTGAAGCCGAGTCGGGCGAAGCGGGACATCGCGGCGATCCTGATCGATGGGGGTGAAGCCTATTCTAGCCTTGCATGCCGTTAACTTCGAGTGTCCCTATCACCCCGCCGTGCACACAGTGGCCAGGTATGACCCAACAGGCGTTCGCTTGAACGAGCTCCAATGAGCCGCCATATCGCCGTCATTGGCGCCGGTGCTGCGGGCACGATGGCCGCGATCTTCGCGGCCGCGGCGGGAGCGCGGGTGACGCTCATCGAGCGCACGAAGGACGGGGGGCGCAAGATCCTCATCAGCGGCGGCGGGCGCTGCAACGTGCTGCCATTGCGGGTGGACGAGCAGCGCTTCGTGACGGATTCGTCGCCGAACGCGTTGCGGCGCATCCTTCGCTCGTGGCCGTTGGCGGATCAGCGGCGCTTCTTCGAGGAGGATGTGGGCATTCCTCTCGCCGAAGAGCCCGAATTGCTCAAGGTGTTTCCGCGCTCGCACAAGGCACGCGACGTGCGTGACGGCCTGCTCGCGCTCGCTGAGCGCAATGGCGCCACGCTGCGGTTCGAGAGCCTGGTGCGCGACCTCGTCACGGCCGATGGCGGTTGGCGCATTGAGTTCGCGGACGCCGAGCCGCTGCAGGTGGACGCGGTCATCCTCGCGACGGGCGGCTTGTCGGTGCCCGCGACGGGCAGCGAGGGCTTCGGACTCGCACTCGCGCGCCGACTGGGCCACACGGTGCATCCGACGTATGCCGCGCTCACGCCCATCACCGATGCCGCGGGGATCTTCGCCGAGTTGGCGGGGATCTCGCTGACGGTAACGCTCACGGCACGCTCGGCTGCGCATTCGGCCACGCACACGGGTGGGTTTCTCTTCACGCATCGTGGCTACAGCGGCCCGGCGGCGCTCAACGTCTCGCACGTACTGGTGCGCGCGCGGCAGGAAGGCGGCTTGCCGGCGACGCTCACGGTGCGGTGGACATCGCTCGGCGACGCCGAGTGGGAGACTGCGCTGCGTCCACATGGCTCGCGCACTGTCGCGGCGGCGCTGCGTGCGGAATTGCCAGATCGGTTGGCGATGTTCCTGCTCGCGCGTGCGCAGGTCGATCCCGCGCGCTCGTTAGCTGAGCTGCGGCGCGAGGAGCGACGGCGGCTGCTCGATACCTTGATCCGTTGCCCGCTGCCGTGGACCGGCGACGAAGGCTACAAGAAAGCCGAGGTCACCGGTGGCGGCGTGAGCCTTGCGGACGTTGATACGCGAACATTAGAAAGTAAGTGCGCGCCAGGGCTCTACCTCTGCGGCGAAGTGCTCGATGCCTTCGGGCCGATTGGCGGCTACAACTTCTTGTGGTCCTGGGCGACGGGCCGCGCGGCGGGGATAGCCGCGGCCCAGGCTGTCAGCGCATAGCGTAGGTACTTGTAGTCGCAAAACAACTCCTTGAGCGACCATCTATGGGAATCCTGACCTTCAGCCTCAATGTCACGCTCGACGGCTGCGTCGACCATCGACAAGGCATCGCCGACGAAGAAACGCACGCGTTCTTCACCGAGCTCATGGACCAGGGCGGCGCGATGCTTTGGGGACGCGTCACCTATGAGATGATGGAGAGCTACTGGCCGGCGGTCGCGCGCGGAGACGAGGACGCGCCGCCGGCAATTCGCGAATGGGCGGTGAAGCTCGAGGAGAAGCCGAAGTACGTGGTGTCGACCACACGACGTGACTTCTCGTGGACCAACAGCCATCACATCACGGGCGACCTCGCCTCGAGCGTGCAGGCCTTGAAGGACGCGACGCCTACCGGCGTGCTGCTCGGGAGCGGCAAACTTGCGACCGAGTTGGATCGACTGGACCTGATCGATGAGTACAAGTTCCTCGTGCATCCGCGGATTGCGGGCCATGGGCCGACGCTCTTCCAAGGCGGATTGCCGAGCACGCGACGGCTGGAGCTGGTCTCCTCCAGGTCGCTGCGCTGCGGCGCGGTCGCCGTGCACTATCGGCGCGCGTGAACTGCGCGCAGGTTTCTTGTGTGGGGTCAGACGTGCACGCCTTGCGAGGAGGAAGCATGGACGCGTCCATCGGGCAGCATGAGACGGCGACAGACGAGACACTGGCACAAGTCCTAGGTGCCCGAGCCCGTCGCACGCCTGTGGACCGCCTCGTCCTCGACATCGCGGGAGGAGTCTTGATCGGTTCTGCGGCCATCTGGGCGCGTCCGCTCGGATGGTTTCCGCTGCTTGCGGCGGCGATCTGCTTTTCAAGCTATGGCTGCTGGGCCTTCGCCGAACGGCACTTGAGCGCGACCGCTGATCCGCTGACCCACGAGCGCGGCTGGCAATTCGCGCGCGGAGCCGCTGCCTTCATCGGACTCGCGGCCTTCGTCACTCTGCTCTTCGCCCTGCTCGGCGTCGCCCTCGGGCCCATCAAGTCGTGAGTGAAGCGGTCACGATCCAACACGAACTGACGGCCGACGAAGACCTCGCCCTGCGTCGCGCGATTCACGCTGCGCAGGTCATGCGGAAGCCGATGCTGTGGTTCTCCGTCTTCTGCTTGGGACTCGGCGTGCTAACCGGGGTGGCCGAGGGGCTCGAGTACGGTCTCATCGACGGCGTCATGACACTCCTGCCTTGGAGTCTCCTTGGCGGCATCTGGCTGACGTTCGCCACCGTGCCCTTCTCGTTCTGGAGCCGTCACGCACGCGTCGTCGGCAAGCATGAGCGCACGCTCGACGAGACAGGCCTACACATTCGTGCAGGCCATGTCACCATCGATCTGCCTTGGCATGCCATGACGCGTACGATCGAGACGCCGGAGTTCTTCCTGTTTTTCGATGCCAAGGCGCAAGCGCACTATCTGCCGAAGCGTGGGCTGCGCGATCGTGAGCATCGTGCACTCCAGCAGTTGATTGCGGCGCGCTCGCCCGAGTCGGTGCGCCGACTCGGGCCCTAAGCGGCGCGCGACACACGCGCGCGGTGTTAGCGCGCGCACTGCACACACCAACGCGTCGCCGGCATCACCACGAGGCGACCATCGGGGATGCGCCGCGCGCACTCAACGCAGATGCCGTAGCTGCCGTCGTTCAGTCGCTGCAGGGCGAGGAGGAGCTCCTCGCGTTCATCGGAGGTCTCTCCGGCTTCGAGGGCGCGCTCGACGCGTGCGAGCTCGCGTCGCAGTTCGAGTGCGGCGGCGCGGTGGCGTTCACGCGCGTCAGCCTCACGACGCGCGGCGGGTGGTGGCATTTGGATGGTCATCAGACAGGCTCCGGTTCGAGGTGGCGCAGCGACCGCGTCGCCGCGTGTATGCGTTGGGCGAGTTCGAGCAACAGCGCGTACCACATGCCGGATGGCACGGTGATCGTGAAGCTCGTGCCGTCGGCCGCGATGCTGACGGCCGCCGCATCGCGGTCGTGCTCGCGGCGCGCCAGGCGCCACTGTTGCAGCACGCGCACAGCGACATCGGCCGCGGCTTGCGTGGACTCGGCGTCGGGGAATCCGACGAAGGTCATGTGATCGGGATGGATCTCGCCGAGGCGCTGTGGGCCTTCGGCGAGCGTCCAACCCGCGGGGTCCTGGCGTTCGAAACGCAGGTGCGGGGTCATGGGAAGATGGATGAGGGGAAATACGGCGACCGCCCCACTGCGCAGATGGCAGATGGGGCGGTCTCGCGCCGACGCGATGCGTCAGCGGGGGGCTGGCTGCGGGCTATCCGCCGTGTGGCGTGATAGACATGCGCGCCCAGCCCGAGCGAGACCGCGCGCGAAGGCGCAAGTCAGACACTCGAGTCTTGTGCGTAAGAGGGGCAGCGATGCGCAGCATATAAGAGAAGCTAGACTCTTTTGTCGCGAAGTCAATGCGTCGGGAGTGGCGTCGGCCCCTTGCTATTGCCCGCGAACGAACGATCGGCCGTCCATCTGACGCATCACAGGCTGCGGCGCTGCGATGCGCAGATGCTGCAAGATCGACGGCGCGATATCGACGATGGCCGCGCCACCATTTCTGAATCGCTCATCAAGCGCTGGTTGATTCGTCACGATCCAGGTTCCGCGCTCGCGCGCCGATTGCCCGCCGTGGCCCTTGCCGGTGCTGGCATCACGGCCGTGATCGGTGGTGACGACAATCATCCAGTCCTCGCCGAGTGCCTGACGCTGCTGCACGGCGGCCCAGATGCGCCCGACCATGGCATCGGCCTGTCGCACGGCTTCATAGAATGCTTCGCTGTCACCGTACGCGTGGCCCGCATCGTCGGTGTGCTGTAGATACACCCACGAGAGATCCGGGCCGACGGCGGCGATATGTGCAGCCGCTTCTGTGCTGACGCGTTCGTCGATGGCGAGGATGTATCGCGACGCGCGATCATGCGGGAAGGCGACGGTATCGAGTTCGAAGCCATCGGCGACATGATCGAGCTGGAAGTCGCCGGCGCCAGGGCGTCCGACCCCGATGAGCACCGTGCGATTGTCCGTCCACGTCGAGAACAGTGCCGTACGGCGCGCGGGTTCGACGGTCTCGACGATGCGGAAGAGATTCCAGTACTCGTAGTTCGGCGACTGGTTGTTGTTGCCGCGCACGTTGTGCTTGTTGAGCCAAGTGCCGGTGATGAGGCTCATGTAGCCGGGCGCCGAGACGGTCGGCGTCTGGGTCGGACCGCCGAGCTCGCCGCCGACATGCGCACGGGCGTAGCCACCGGCACGCGCGATGGCATCAAGGGCGGGAGTCTCGACGCGCTCGATGACATCCGCGGGAATGCCGTCCAGCAGGATGAAGACCGCCTTGCGAGGTTGTGCTTCCTGCGCGCCGAGCGCCGTGCTCGCAGCGAGGAGCAGTGCGACGGCGCTACTGCTCCGCATCGATCAGTGCGCGGACACGCTGATAGAAGGCTTCGCGCGCCGCAGGCTGTGGGCCCAAGGATGCGCGGGGCCAGTTCGAGTGGCTCGCAATGACCAACCGGCGCGCGGGATCTATATAGATGCCTTGCCCGAAGATGCCGCGAGCCGACACGGCGCCATCGTCATAGGTCCACCACTGGAATCCATAGCCACGGCCTGGTTCACCGATGCCATGCTGCTTGGTGGCGGCTTGGGCGAACCAGTCGACAGGGACGATCTGCTTGCCACCGACATTGCCGTTGGCCAGCACGAAGAGTCCCATGCGCGCGAAGTCGCGCGTCGCGGCCTGCAGGCAGCAGCCCGCGATCTCGTGGCCGGTCTTGCCGAGCAGCCAGGTGGCTTCAGCCTCCATGCCCGCCGGATGCCAGATCTTCTCCTGCAGATACTGCGCGAGCGGCTTGCCGGTAGCCGACGACACGAGGACGCCGATCAGGTTGGTCTCACCCGTGTTGTAGTTCCACACCTGACCGGCGGGATGTGCGCGCGGTAGTGAGCGCATGTAGCTCACGGTGGCATCCATGCCATCGATCGGCTTCGCGTTGTTGAAGCGCGCGACGTCGGAGTTGGGATCTTCGTAGTCCTCGTTCCAGCGCACGCCCGAGCTCATCGTGAGCAGCTGGCGGATGGTCACTTGATCGTACGCCGAACCGGGCAGGTCGCGGATGTAATGGCTCACCGTGTCGTCCAGGCTCTTGATCGCGCCGTCTTGGATGGCGGCGCCGACGAGCGTGGACGTGAACGACTTGGCGACGGAGAAGCTGGTCCAGCGACCGGTGGAATCGAAGTCCAGCCCGTAGCGCTCAAAGCGGATCTTGCCGTCTTGGACGATGACGAGACCCGCCGTGCGCTGGTCAGCCATGTATTCGTCGATGCCGGGAATCTCGAGCGGCTTGCCCATCGGCAACGCCAGCGGCGTCGGCGATGGCGTCACCCGCGCGGCCTTCGCGAGGATCGGTAGGCGATCCAGCGCGCGGAAGGCGGCATCACGCTGATCCTGCTTCCAGCTCAGGACATCGCGGTCGGTGGGCAGCGCGGCGAGCAGGCCGCGGGTTTCCTTGTCCAAACTGGCGAACAGCAAAGCGCCGCCGAGGGCGATGAAGCCGACGGCGGCGAGAGCGAGTGAGCGGATGCGCATGCCGATAATCTACGACGCGATGACTCCGATGTCCTCGTGGCCGCGACCGGCGGCGATCATGGCGTCCATGCGGGCGGCGAGGCCCGGCAGTGTGGCCAGCGGTTGCGCGCCGGCCGTCTCCATCATCAGGCGAACGTCCTTGCGCGCCATGGAGAGTTCGAAGGTCGCCGAATAGTCGCGGGCGGCCATCTTCTTGCTGCGGCCGGCGATGACGCCGGCGGGATTGAAGAACTCGAGCAGCTTGAGCGCGTCTGGCGGCGCGACTCCCGCGCCGGCACCGACCGCGAAGGCGTCGGCGACCACGCCCGTGATGCTGAGCAACAGACAGTTGCCGATCAGCTTGTACGCCGCGGCGAGGTCGCCGCGCTCGCCGAGGTACTCGAGACGCGTCGCCATACGCTCGAGCGCTGGCTTGGCGCGCTCGAACAGGGCCTGTGGGCCAGAGGCGAGTATGATGCCTTCGGACTTTCGCGCCGCCACCGGCCCGATGAACACGGGGCAGTGAAGGTACGCGATGCCTTCGGCGTTGAGTCGCGCCATGCGCTCGCCGGTCTTCTGCGGCTGCGTGGTGGTGTGATCGATGATGATGGCCGAAGGCTCAAGGCCTGGGCGTAGTGCGGCGATGACGTCCTCGACCGAGCTGTCATCCTGCAGCACGAGGTGCACGCGCTCGGCGCCCGCGACGGTCTCGGCGGGCGTGGCGGCGACGCGGGCCCCGAAGGGCCTGAGCGCCTCGGCCTTGCTGGCCGTGCGATTCCACACCGTGACGGAGTCGCCGCGTCCGAGCGCGGCCTCGACGAAAGCGGCACCGAGCAGGCCGGTGCCGAGGAAGGCGATGTGAGTCATACTGGGCAAATCCCGCTCGGCCGTGAATAGTTCTAGCGTGTCGCGCCTCAACGCCGCTCTGTCGTGGAGCGTTGAAGGGCTGTCCGATCACCCACCACCTGCACTCCAGGTCTTGGTCCCGATGATGAAGTCATTCCTGCTCCTCGCGCTCCTGCTCGCCTCGCCGCTTGCGGCGCAGACCCCGGGCCGCGCCGTCACCGACGGCCTGCGCTTCCGCACGATCGGCCCCGCCGCGATGTCGGGGCGCTTTGTGGATCTCGCGGTCTACGAGCAAGCGCCACATGTCTTCTACGCGGCGACCTCGACGGGCGGCCTGTGGAAGACCACGAACAACGGCACGACGTTCACGCCGCTGTTCAATGACGGGGGCACGCACTCGATCGGCGCGATTGCCTTGCACCAGCGCGACACGAGCATCGTGTGGCTGGGCACAGGCGAACGCGCCAACCGCCAGAGCTCGAGCTGGGGTGACGGCGTGTACCTCTCGCGCGACGGCGGCGCGACCTGGCGCAACGTGGGCCTGCGCAGCTCGGCGCACATCGGTCGCATCGTGCTGCATCCGGAGAACACGCAGGTCGCGTACGTCGCGGCGATGGGCGAACTCTGGAATGCAAACGAAGAGCGCGGACTCTACCGCACGCGCGACGGCGGCGCGACTTGGCAGCGCGTCCTGCACGTCGATGCCAACACCGGCGTCGTGGATGTGGCGATGGAGCCGGGGAATCCGAACATCCTGTACGCGGCCTCGTACCAGCGCCGCCGCACGAGCTTCGGCTTCGATGGCGGCGGCCCGGGCAGCGCGCTGTGGAAGTCCACGGACGGTGGTGAGACCTGGCGTAAGCTGACGAACGGACTCCCGGCCGGTGACTATGGCCGCATCGGCATCGCCATCTTCCGCGCCGATCCCCGCATCGTGTATGTGAGCGTCGAGCAAGGCCTGCGCTACACGGCGTCGACCAACTACGAGGAGCCGCTCGCTGGCCTGTACCGCTCTGAGGATCGCGGCGAGACCTTCACGCAGCAGAGCACCTGGAATCCGCGGCCGATGTATGCGAGCCAGGTGATCGTGGATCCGGTGGACTCCTGCCGCATCTACATGATGAACTTCTTCTCGGCCTCCACGGACTGCGGCAAGACCTCGCGCAGCCTACGGCAGTCGCTGCACGGCGATGATCGCTTCATGTGGATCAACCCGGCCAACCCGAGGCACCTGATCAAGGCGGACGACGGTGGCATCGGCATCAGCTACGACCAGGCGCAGACCTGGTTGTTCATCGCGGACTTGCCGGTCTCGCAGTTCTACCGCGTGAGTTTCGACATGCGGAAGCCCTACAACGTGTACGGCGGCCTGCAGGACAACGGCTCCTGGGCCGGACCGTCGGCGAACTACCGCGGCGAAGGCATCACGAACGCCGATTGGATCAAGTGGGGCGGCGGCGACGGCTTCTCAAACGTCGTGGACACCACCGACAACACGACGCTGTACTCGACCTCGCAGTTCTTGGGACTGTCGCGCATCAACATGCGCACGGGCGAAGAGCGCGAGATCCGTCCGGGCGATCCAACCGGTGCGATCTCCGCGCGACGCAACTGGACGACCTGGGGCGATCGCAACGCGCCCCCGCAGCGTCTTGGCAATGCGATGGCACCGGCCAACTGGGATTCGCCGATCGTCATCTCGCCGCACGATGCGCGTACGCTGTATGTGGGCACGAACGTGCTGTGGAAGAGTGCAGACCGCGGCACGACCTGGACGGCACTGGGCGACCGCACCAAGGGCATCGACCGCCGCACGCTGCCGATCATGGGCCAGATGCCGACGGCCGCGACGCGCTCGCTCGACGACGGCGTGCCCTACTGGCCGACGGTGAGTGCGATTGCGGAGTCGCCGCGGCGAAAGGGCGTACTGTGGGTGGGCACGGACGACGGCAACGTGCAGCGCAGCGGCAATGACGGACGCGAGTGGACGGAGATGGCCGATCGCCTGCCCGGACTGCCACGCGGTGCGGTGATCAACAGCATTGAGGTCTCGCGCCACGCGGAGGGCCGCGTGTACGTGGTGGCCAACGATTACCGCAATGGCGATTTCGGCAACTACGTGTACGTGACGGACGACGACGGACGCAGCTGGCGTCGCCTGGATGCCGGCCTGCCGGCGAAGCGCGTGGCGCGCGTGCTGCGCGAAGATCTGCGCAACCAAGACCTGTTGTTCCTCGGCACCGAGCTTGGGCTGTTCTGGAGCAACGATCGCGGACAGACCTGGGCCGAGTTGCGTGGTCAGATGCCGCTGATGGCGCACAATGACTTGTTCATCCACCCGCGTGAGCACGACCTCGTGCTTGGCACGCATTCGCGTGGCATCTGGATCCTTGATCACATCTCGGCGCTGCGTGAGCTGACGCCTGCGGTGGCGCAGCGGCCGGTGCATGTGTTCTCGACGCGACCTGCGGAGCAGATTCGCTATCGCGATGCCCTCGGCCATGTGGGCGAAGTGTTCTATACCGGTGAGAATCCGCCGGCCGGCGGCATCATCGACTTCTACCTGCGCGCGGCAGGGTCGGCGACGCTGACGGTGCATGAGCGCGGTGGCGCTGAGGTCGCGCGGATCGAGGTGCGAGAGGGCAAGGCGGGCGTCAACCGCGTGGTGTGGGATCTGCGGTATGCGGACGGCGGTCCCTTTGTGCACTTGGGCAACTACGAGCTGCGCGTGGCGTCGGGCGGTCAAACGGCGACCGGGAGCATTGAGGTGCGCGAAGATCCGCGCATCACGGTGACTGCGGAGATCCGGCGCGCCTGGGTGGAATCCATGCGCGGGCTCCACCGGCTGCGGCAGGACACGCGGGCCCTGAATCAGCGGGCGCAGGCGGCGCTCCGTGGCTTGCCGGCCGATGCGCCGGCGGCGCGGCGGGCGGCGGCCGCTGAGCTACTGCGCGAGACGACGGAGTTGGCCTCGCGGGTGCAGCGGCTCTACGGCGATGCGCAGGGCGAAGTGGCTCCGCTGAGCGGATTGCAGCGGGAGCAGGAGGCGTACTATCGGCAGATGCTGGCCGAACTGTCGAGGGGAGCCGGACGCGCGCCGTGACTGAGGTCACAGTCGCGGCGAGGGTGGTAACAATCGTTGCTTGACATTCGGGCCGGGGGACGCGGGATTCTATAGCAACGAATCTCCCCCGCCCGTTGCTCCTGCTGTTGCTGGCGATACTGATGGCGACCGGCTGCGGCGACACGCTCACGAGCGCGTCGTTGCGCGGTCGCATCGCGTTGGTGTTGGACCAGGCTGGTTCGACGACGCCGCTCGATGGCGAACGCGTAGACGTCAGCATTTCCGGTCCCGGCATCAGTCCGCCGATCTTCGGTTCGTTCCGCTTCATCAACGACACCGCGCGCGTCGAGCTTGACGTGCCGCTGGGCCGCGACCGTCTCGTAGCCGTCGCGATCTTCGATTCCAGCAACACGCTGATCGCGTCAGGCCAGATGACCATCGTCGTCGGCTCTAGCTCGACGGTGAGCGTGCCCGTGCCGATTGCCCCGACGTCCGGCGAACAGCCGATCATCGTGCGCGTCGGCAGTACGACCGTGACGGTGTCACCGGGCTCGCTGACGCTGGCGCCGAACGGTACCGCTCAGCTAAGCGTCGCGGTCACCGACCAGGACGGCCAGCCCATCAGCGGCGCGGTGCCGGTCTTCGCGTCGTCGAATCCTTCGATTGCCAGCGTGTCGGCGACCGGTGTGGTGACCGGGCGCGTGCAAGGTGTGACCGCTGTGACCGTGTCTGCCCTTGGCGTTGCCGCACGCATCCCCGTGAGCGTGTCGGCCGCCCCGCTTCTCCGGAGTCCGTGATGCTGCGAACAACTTCCCTGCGCCGTCGCCTGTTCGCGATCGGCGCCATCGTCGTGGCGACGCTCGCCGCCTGCGACGATCTCCAAGGTCCGTCGGTCGATCCGACGCCGGTGCCGTTGCCCTTCTTGGTAGCCTTCGAGTCGCACGCGAACGTGGCCGAGGTGGTGGTGACGGTGACGGGCGCGCGCATCGATCCGGCGCTGGTCTTCAACTTCCCCGTCGTGAACGACACGGCGCGCGGCACGGTCACGCTGCCGGTCGGCACGGCGCGCACGCTGGTGGCGCAGGCCTTCGACGCCAGTGGCATTCAGGTACTGCGCGGCGAACGCACCTTCGACGTCGCCGCCGGCACCAACGCGGCGGTGGTCGTTGTGATGACGGCACTCACCGGCTCGGTGCCCGTGACCGCGGTGATCGGCAACGTGACGCTGACGCTGACTGCGGCGGCGGCAAGCGTGCGCGCGGGCAGCACGGTGGCGCTGACGGCCGAGGTGCGCGATGCCTTGGGCGCGGTGGTGACGGCGGCGCCGGTGCGCTATGCGGTCTCGCGTCCGCCCGCTGCACGCGTGCGCGGTGACGGGGTGCTCTTGGCGCTCGATACCGGCAGCGTGACGGTGACGGCCACGGCGTTCGGCCGCGCGGCGTCGACGACGGTGACGCTGACCGCGGGCACGGTGCTCGATGGCCTCAGCTTGCTGCCGGATTCACTGGTGGGCAGCGGCAACTCGGAAGCCGCGGTGAGCATCCGCGACAATGTCGGCGTCGACAGCCTGCGCGTGCGCACGGTGTCGCCGACCGGCTCCACGGGCCCGACTTGCGGGTCGGCCTCGCCGCAACGCGGGTCCCGTACGCTTGGGGATTTCGCCTGCACGCTCGTGCTGCCTGCCGGCAGCGCTGCGGGTCGCTGGCCCGTGTCGAGTGTGGAGATCTACGCTGGCCCGAATGTCGCCGTCTTGGATTCGATTGCCCTACGTCATCGCGGCGCGGCCGCCGCTGTGAGGATCGTCCCGTGAAGCCTGCCTTTGCTCGCCGCCTGCTGGCGGCCCTGTTTGTCTTCGTCGCCTTCGGCGTCGCCTGTCGCGAAGGCGGGGTGACGGGACCCGATCCCATCCCGCGTGGCAGCGGACGCCTGTCCGTAGTCGCGATGTTCGAGCTGAACACGGCGACGAATCTCGTGATTGAAGTGACGGCGCCGGACATTCCGAACGCGCTGATCTTCAACTTGGAGATCGTGAACGGCTCGGCGACGGGCTCGGTGACGATTCCGGCGGGCGCGAACCGCCAGATCCTCGTGCGCGCCTTCGACGGCCGCACCGAGACGCATCGCGGCAGCCGCGTGGTGACCATCGTCGAGGGAACCAACCCTGCACTGTCGCTGCAACTTTTGCCCCTCGCTGGCACGGTACCGGTGACGGTGTCGTTCGGCGTGGCGGTGGTGTCCGTGACGCCGCTGGTGTGGTCGCTGCCGGTGGATTCGACCGTCGTCTTCTCGGCCACGGTCATGGACGCGACTGGTGCGATGCAGAGCAGCCCGGTGGTGCGCTGGGCCTCGACGGACACGCGCAAGCTGACGGTGGACTCGCTGGGCCGTGCGACGGCGCGCGACACGGGCACGGTGACGGTGGTCGCGGTGTCAGGCGGTGCGGCAGGGCGCGGCACGGTGACGATCACGCCGGGCAGCGGCACGACGCCGCCGAGCTTCACGCGCACGTGGGTGGGCGGCAATGGCAGTGGCAGCAACCAGACCAGCTGGGTGAATCCGAACAACTGGTCGCCTGCGGCGGTGCCGACGGCGAATGACAGCGTGGTGATCGGTGCAGCGGCGTTCCAGCCGGCGATTCCCTTCGTGGACACGCTGCAAGTGCGTGACCTCACGTTGTTGCCGGATGCGAACCTCAACATGAACGGGCGCTTGCTCACCGTGGTCGGCGGGACGCTGGCCAGCGTGGGCGGTACAATCAACGCGAGCTCGCCAGGCACCTTCCGCATCGTGGGCAACGGCCGACTGCGCGGTGCGATCCCGGCGGCGGTGCAGGTACAGGGCGGCGGCACGGTGACGCTCGCCGACTCGGCGCGCATCGTCTCGCTCGCGGTGAGCGGCACGAGCTCGGTCTTCGAGCTCGCCGGTCGCAAGCTGACGATCACGGGCACGGGCACCTCGCTGCACGTACACACGGAAGGCCTGCTGCGCATGAACAACGCGGCTGATACGCTGGATGCGATGGGCAACATCTACATCCAGAGCACGGCCGCCGCGCATGCCGGCAATCTCACGGCCGGCACGTTCATCGTGCGCGGCAACATCCAGGATGGCAATCGCTATGACGCGAGCGGGACGCACCGCACGGTGTTCCTTGCCGATGCGGCGGCGATGAGCTCGCAGTCGGTGGGCGGATTCGATGCCACCGCGCGTCCGACCAACACGCTGCAGGATGTGGTGATTGCCGGTAGCGCGGCCTGGTCGAATTGCAGTAGCCGCATCCGCGTGCGCGGATCGTTCACGATCGCCAGCGCGACGACGGCCACCTCGTGCACATCGTACACCATGCAGGTGGACGGTGTACTGACTACGGTGGCCGGCTCCACGCTGAGCGTGTACGGGATGCAGTTGGGCGACACGACGGGCACCCGAGATGTGAGCGGTGCGCTAGGCGTCGAAGTCCTGACCTTCACGGCACAGAACCCGCGCCTGCGCGCCGGGCTCGCCTACCGTTCGCTGAACTTTCAGCGCGCGGTGGCGATCGTGGACAGCATCCGCACGACCGGACCGGTGACGATCAGCGGCGTCGGCTCCTTGCTCGACGTGGCGACGCCCGCCGGGCGCGCGGCGACGTTTGCGGGGCTCAACATCAACGACGGGGCGTCGCTGGCGATGGTGCAGCCCAGCGACTCACTGATCGTGGCCGGCCAACTGGTCGCGAATTCGTCGGCTGACCTTTCCACGACCCTCACGGCCGGGACGCTGCGCATCGCCGGCAACTTGTCGGGCTCGAACTTCGGCGCCAGCGGCACGCACCTCACGGTGCTGGATGGGGCGAGCACGACGACCTGGCAGGACATCGGTTCGATGGACTTCAACGCGCGGCCGGCGAATGCCTTCCGCAACTTGCTGATCGACCATACCGGCATCGGCGTACGCAACTGCTTCTCGAACGTACGCGTGACCGGCGCGTTCCGCGTGAAGGGCACGAGCACATACTCGACCTGCACGAGCAACTTCACACGGGTGGATTCGCTGCTGGCCACTGAGGCTGGCACGACGGTGAACGCGTACGGCTTCACGCTGGCGAATGCCAACGGCACGACGGATGTGCTGGGTACGTGGTCGGTTCCGTATACCGACTTCACGCTGGCGAACCAGCCGGTGCGCCCGACGCTGACCTACCAGAACCTCCGCTTCTTCGCGAGCAACACGCTCCCTGCGGGTGTCTCGGCGGCGACCTCGCTGCTCGTCGACGGCTCGACGACTGTGCTGACGCTGTCGGATGGTCGCGTCACCACGGCAGCGCTTACCACGCAGAGTGGCGCGCGCTTCGCGATGAACGCGGGCGATACGCTGCGGGTGACCGGCGCGGTGAATCTGAATGGCGGGCAGTCGACGCCCTCAGGCGGCGTGTTGGAGATCGAAGCTGCGTTCAATGGCACGGGCTACGCCCCAACCGGCACGCACGAACTGCGGCTGCGCGGGGCGGGCAGCCACGGGCTGAGCGGCTTCCACGAGCGCCCGATTCCGATCCTGCGTGTCGTTTCGGGCACGGCGGCGGTGAACTTCATGACCCTCGTGGTACAGGATTCGCTGATCCTCGAGGCGGGTGCGGCGATGAACACGGCGACGTCGAACTTCGTTGTGGTGCGCGGCTTGCTGCAGACGGCGACCGGCAGCACGATGGCGCCGTATGGCGTCAGTCTCGAGGGCACCGCGACGCTGCAGGCCGTGAATGGCGGATTCTCACCGACCATCCTGCGCGTCGGCGGCACGGGCACGGGTCCGGGGACTGCACTGCGCAATGCGACAGGCATCCAGTACAACAACGTCGAGTTCTACACGAGCTACGCGTTGTCGGATTCGCTGTCCGTGAGCGGCTCCGTGTATGCGACGGGCGCGGGCGTGGTGCTGGACCTCAACGGCCGCAAGCTGCGCGCGCCGGGCGGCGTGAACTTCGACGCCAACGCGACGGGCCGCATGGTGAACGTGGCTGACTCGCTGATCGTCGGGAACGGCGCCAACGCCACCTCGTCGCTGCTGTGGGACAGCGGCACCAGTGGCACGGTCAGCGCCGGCACGATTCTCATCTACGGCGGCACGACGACGATGAGTTCGTTCGTGGCGACGGGCACGAACCGCGTGATCTATACCGATACCTCGTTTGTGTTGGCCGCACGTAGCTCGCCGATCAATGGTACTGCGACGTTCCGGCGCCTCACCATTCGCGGTCAGGCACAGTATACAGTGATGGCGAACTTCAACACGATTACCGTCACCGATTCGCTGCGGGTCGAGAGCGGCACGTTCCAGCTGAACAGCGCGGCCGTTGTCGTCGATGGTAGCGGACAGGGCGTGCTGTACATGGGACCGACGGCGGTGCTGACGGCGCCGAGCAGCGGCAGTATCGACCTGTACTCGGCCACGGGCACCTCGCTGGTCTCTCCTGGTGCGACCTTCACGCCGGCGGTGACGCGGTTCCGCGCGGCCAATCCCGTGGTGAAGCCGTCGCTGGGCTATCAGAACGTGGAGTTTTATGGACCCGCGACGTTCAGTGGCAACACCAACATCTCGGGCTACCTGTCGGCACAGAACACGGGGGCGGGCATCGCACTCGGCGGCTATCGCGTGAACGTCGGCGGCTACGTTGACATGAATTCGAGTGCCTTTCTCGTGATGAATGGCAGCGCTGATACCTTGGACGTCACGGGTGACCTGTACGTTGATGGTGGCGTCGCGTCGACGCTGACCGCCGGTGTCGTGCTCTTCCGCGGAAGCACGCTCGCAGGCACGAACTATGCGGCGAGCTCGCCGCATCGTACGGTATTCCTCGGCAGCGCGGGGGCGCCGCAGAACGTAAACGGCAATACGACCTTCGGTCGCCTCCAAGTGGCCGGCGCCCGCGGCTTCAGCGCCAACGGTTCGACGTACACGGTGCTCGACAGCCTTGTGGTGTCGACGGCCGTTCCGCTGGTGGGCAGCGGCACGCTGACCGTCAACGGACCGATGGTGGCGAGCTGGCCCATCACGATTTCGATCGCCAACTTGGTCCTTCGCGACGCTACAGGCACGCAGTACCTGCAGCCGGGCACAAACTTCTCCGCTGGGCGGCTCTACTTGCGGCAGACTTCTGGGCTGTCCAGCGCGCTGCGCCCAGGGCTCGCGTACAACTCGTTAGACATCGAATCGCAGGTGACCCTGACGGGCAACGTGTCGGTGGCGGGCAATCTTGAGATTGGCGATGGCACCAATCCGACCCTCACATTGGCTGGCAACACCATGACGGTGGCGGGGCAAGTGGACGTGCTCAACGGTGGTCGACTGTTCATGACCAATGCGGCGGACGTGCTGCGGACGACCGGCACGGGTTATACCTACTTCCAGGGCAGCGCCGGCACCGGAAGCCTGACGGCGGGCACACTGGAGCTCTCGGGCAATGACTTCTATCCGTACTCGACGGGTCATGCGATGACAGGCACGCACAAGGTGCTGTTGACGCGTGATGATGCCTCGCCGCAGCGCGTCACCCGGAGCGGCGTGGTGCCGATTGCGAACCTCGAGATCGGGGGTACGGGATCTCGAACGATTTCGCTCAATAGCGAGCATGCTATCACAGGCAATCTGACAGTGACGTCAACCGCGAACATCGCGCTCACGCAGAACGGGGTGCACCTGTTAACTGTCAGCGGGACGTTCTCCGCGCCGGCCACTACGACGGTGTCGATACTAGGGACGCTGCGACTGACTTCGAATTCAGGACTGAGTCAGATACTGGGTACCGCTACGATTGCTTCCCTACGCTTCGGTGGCGTGTCGCAGAACCAGATTCTGCCGACGGACACGCGATACGTTGTTTCCCACTTCACCCTCGATTCCGCCGCTACGGCGACGATGGCATCTTCGCCAAGTACCTCATACCGACTGGGTTCTGGAAGCACAGGTTCGCTGACAATCAACGGTACCTTCTCTATTCCTGCTTCAAACACATTGAACGTCTGCGGTGGGCTAACTGGTAACTCCTTTGGGCTCATCGTATCTGGCATCGGTGCTGCCCCGGGTGTCATTAACCTCCAAACGACCATCAGCGGCAGCTTGGTTAACAGTTCGGAGCTTCCCGTAACCGTCAATACCAGCCAGCTCTCCGCCGTCACTGGCTGCTAAGTCATAGCACGCGGGCAGCACAGCACAGCGGGCGCCGAGGCAACTCACCTCGGCGCCCGCTGCGTTCTTGCGCTGCTGTGTCGTGATCCCAGCCTGCGCAAGTCGTAGAAATCGCGCCCTGGCCCGCCTATGTTCCGCCACCTATGGCTGAACCGATCGCTCCTGCCCTCATCGCGCGCGTCGCGACTGAACTCTCGCTGAACCCGGGACAGGTCCAGCGCACGCTGGATCTCTTCGCAGAAGGCGCCACCCTGCCCTTCATTGCGCGCTATCGAAAGGAAGTGACCGGTGGACTCGATGAAGTCCAGCTCCGTGACGTGCGCGAGCGCTCGGAGTACATCCGCGAGCTGGAAGATCGCCGTGCCGCCATCCTCAAGAGTGTCGAGGAGCAAGGCAAGCTCGACGACGCACTGAAGGCGCAGATCCTCAAGGCCGAGACGAAGCAGGCACTGGAAGATCTGTACCTGCCCTTCAAGCCGAAGCGGCGCACGCGAGCGATGATCGCCCGCGAACGCGGGCTGGCCCCGCTGGCCGAGGCGCTGTGGTCTGGCGCAGTCTCGGACGAAGACGCGCTGGCGCAAGCCGCGACGTTCGTACTGCCCGGGGTGGACGGCAAGGATTCTGAAGTTCCGACCGCCGACGCGGCGCTGCAGGGCGCGCGCGACATCTTGGCGGAGCAGGTCGCTGAGGATGCGCTGGTGCGTGGCTGGCTGCGCGAGATCACGCGGGCCAAGGGCGTCGTCAGCAGCAAGGTGCTAGAGGAGAAGCGCAGCGACGACTCGAAGTTCAAGGATTACTACGAGTACTCCGAGCCCTTGGGCAGCATTCCCTCGCACCGCATGCTGGCGATTCGCCGCGGCGAAGCCGAAGGCGAGCTGTTGTGGCGCATCGTCGCGCCGGTGGAGGATATCGAGGCGCGACTGACCCGCGAGGTGGTCGGCAACCGACGTGCCATCCGGCAACTGACATTGGTGGCGTTGGATGCCTACAAGCGCTTGCTGGCGATCGCCATCGAAGCCGAGCTGCGACTTGAGCTCAAGACGCGCGCCGACGAGGAGGCCATCACCATCTTCGGGCGCAATCTTGAGCAGCTGTTGCTGGCCTCACCGGCGGGCGAGAAGCGCGTGATTGGCCTCGACCCCGGTTTCCGCACGGGCGTGAAGGTCGCCGTGGTGAGTGCCACCGGTGCACTGGTGCACACGGATACGCTCTACCTCCATCAGGAAGACCGCTTCGCAGGCGCCATCCGCCTGATGGTGCAGCGATTCACGCCAGAACTGATCGCCATCGGCAACGGCACGGCGAGCCGCGAGACGGAGACGCTGACCAAGGCGGCGCTGCGCGAACTCGATGCGCCGCGCCCGACGGTCGTGGTGGTGAACGAAGCCGGTGCTTCGGTGTATTCGGCGAGCGATTTGGCACGCAGCGAGTTCCCCGATCTCGATGTGTCGCTGCGTGGCGCGGTGTCGATTGCGCGGCGCCTGCAGGATCCGCTCGCGGAGTTGGTCAAGATCGACCCGAAGAGCATCGGCGTCGGGCAGTATCAGCACGACGTGAACCAGACGCGGCTCAAGCAGCGCCTGGATGACACCGTTATGAGCTGCGTGAACCGCGTGGGCGTCGAGGTCAACACGGCGTCAGCCGCGCTGCTGGGTTACGTCGCGGGCATCGGCCCCACGCTGGCACAGAGCATCGTGGCCCTGCGCGACCAGCGCGGTGGCATGCGCTCGCGCGCGGACTTGAAGGAAGTCCCGCGGCTTGGCGCCAAGGCGTTTGAACAGGCGGCTGGCTTCTTGCGGGTGCGCGGTGGCGCGCATCCGCTGGACGGCAGCGCGGTGCATCCGGAGCGCTACGCGCTGGTCGAGCGCATGGCCAAGGACCTCGGTGTCGACGTCAAGTCGCTGGTGGGCGACGATGCGCTGGTCGATCGCATCGAGCTCGCGAAGTACGTCAGCGACGATGTCGGTCTGCCCACGCTGCGCGACATCGTCACCGAACTGAAGAAGCCGGGCCGCGATCCGCGTGCGGCCTTCGAGCCGCCCGCGTTCCGCGAGGATGTGCAGAAGCCCAGCGACCTGCACGTCGGCATGGTACTCGAGGGCGTGGTGACGAACATCGTCGCCTTCGGTGCCTTCGTGGACATCGGCGTGCACCAGGATGGCTTGGTGCACGTGAGCCAACTGGCCGATCGCTACGTGCGCGATCCCAATGATGTGGTGAAGGTCGGCCAGAAGGTGAAGGTCACGGTGCAGGGCGTGGACCTGCCACGCAATCGCATTGCGTTGACGATGAAGACGGAACCCGGGCAGGCCGGCGGCAAGCCAGCGACTGGCGCCGCACGCAAGGCAGCGCCCGCGAAGCCAGAGGTGAAGCCGTTCGTGCCCGCCAAGGGCGTAGTGGCGCCGAACGGCATGCGCTTCAAGTAGGCTGCGCGCCGTCGCGCAGCTTACACGACCTTGAAGTTCCGCATCATGCCCATGTCCTCGTGCTCGAGGATATGGCAGTGGTACAGATAGGTGCCGGGATGTTGCGTGAAAGTCACTTGCACGCGCACGGTCTCGCTCGGGAGCACGAGCACGGTGTCCATCCAACCGGCATCGACGATGCCTTCGCTCAGCGCGTTGGTCGGTGATGCGCCGCTGCGGCTAAGGACGCGGAATTGACGGCCGTGCATGTGGATGGGATGCGCCATCTGCATGCCCATCGGCCCGCCGGCGTTCTCGAACTCCCACACCTGCGTGGAGCCTGCCTGCACGGTCTCGTCCTCGGCGGCTTCATGCATGTCGAAGGAACGCCCACCCATGAACCACACCATGCGGCGGAACGTGAGGGGGACGCGACGTACCGGCGCGTTGGCGACCGGCTGCCAGCTGCGATCGAATGGTACGAGTGTGCGCGGGAGCCGTGCACTGCTGCGCTCGCGACGGGCGACGGTGATGCCGATGAGCGTGTGCGCTGCGCCTTGAGGGCTCGCCCCCTCGCGCATGCGCATCCCCATTCCCATGCCTCCGCCACCGCCCATGTCGAGGCCACCGTCGGCAATGGGCCAGGCTTCACTGCGCAGCTCGAGTTTGTGGCCGACGGGGCGCGATGAGAGGTCGAGCCAGAGCTCAACGCGCTGTCCCGGCGCGAGCGTGACGGCACGCCGCTCTACGGGACGCTCGAGCAGACCGCCGTCGCTGCCGATCACCGTCATCGGCGTACCGTCGCTCCACACGAGCTTGTAGATGCGCGCGTTCGATCCATTGAGCAGACGCAGGCGATACGCGCGTGTCCCCAGCGACCATTGCGTGTCGGGCTTGCCGTTGACAAGCATGACCTCGCCGGTGAAGCCCATCTCGCGCTCCATCATGTTCGCCGCGTACCGGAACTGTCCATCCGCGTCGAAGCTGCGGTCTTGGATCACCGCCGTGAGCTCCGCGTCGCCGGACGGCAATCCAAGGGCACGCTCCTGTTCGTCCGAGACAATCAAGAGGCCGGCGAGCCCCATGTTCACTTGCGGGCCGGTGCGCTCGTGCGGGTGCGGATGGTACCAGTACGTGCCGGCGCGATTCTCGACCGTGAACTCGTAGATGTACTCACTTCCCGCGGCGATCGCGCGGTGCGGATGGCCATCGGCCGCCTCTGGGACGTCCATGCCGTGCCAGTGCACGATCGACGGCTCGGCGAGTTCGTTGTGAAAGCGAATGCGCACCTTCTGTCCGCGCGCAAGACGCAGCGTCGGACCAAGGTACGAGTCCCCAGGCGTCATCGCGGAGGCTGGTCCCTTCACGACGCTGCCGGTGAAGCGCCAGACGCGCGTTGGCCTGCCCTCGCGCACTGTGACTTCACCCGGTGCTGCGCGTAGGCTGAGCTCCACGTCTGGCTCGAAGCTGTCGCTACGCCTGCGCTGTGGCTCGCCCCACGCGAGCAGGTCAGTGGCCGGCACGACACCACGCGTAGCCACGCCGGCGAATGACGTCAGGCCAAGGGCAATCAGTTCACGACGGGACAGCGACATCGCAATAGCTCCGCGCAGCAGGTTCTCGGATGCTAATCGAATCGTGGATTGCGCAGCAGTGCGAGGCGTTCCACCGCCCCGTCATACGACGCTCCTGCAACATCGATGAACACTTGGCGATCCGAGACGGACATGGTCCATATGTTCCGACGGTCGATATGCGACGCGAGCGACTCAAGCAGCGCACGGTCGATGGCGTACACCTCAACCTGTTCGGCCTTGTGGATGCGGGCACCCTCGTAGTTGCGCATCAAGAGGCGCGGCTCCTTGTGCGTGTACAGCGCGACGCGCGGACTGGCCTTGCTGGCCTGGTGCAGTCGCGCAGCATCAGGGGCGCCGATCTCGATCCACACGCGCCAAGCACCGGTGAGATCCTTGACCATGATGGCCGGATCGTCGGGATCGGAGATGCCGCCCTTGGAGAACGTGATGCCTTCGGTGTACTCGAGGCAGTAGGCGAGCACGCGGGTCAGGAAGTAGTCCTCGCTTTCCGACGGATGCCGAGCGGCCTTGAGGCTGAGCTGCTCGTAGACGCCGCGGTCGACATCGCTCAGCGCGATATCGAAGGAGTAGATGGTCGCTGTCAGGGCCATGGGTGCAGGGAGTATATCGCGGGCGCGCACTGGATGCTGGCCCCCTGCGCGCAGACGGCGTAGCTTCGCAGCATGACATCCTCTCGTCGTGACTTCCTGCGCCGTGGTGCCGTGGCCACGGCCGCCCTGACGCTCCCGAGCGCTGGCTCCGCATCGATCGTGGCCGCGGCTGACGGACGGCTCGCCGAGCCGCGCCCTCTGCCGGTCGCTCCGCCGGGAACGCCCGAGCAGCTGGCACAGGATGAAGCGTACTGGAGGGAGGTCGCTGCGCAGTACGCCGTCACGGACGAGATCACGAACCTTGAGGCCGGGTTCTTCGGCATGATGCCGGCACCCGTGCTCGCGGCGTATCATCGGCATATCGATCGCGTGAATCGCGAGAGCTCGTACTTTGCACGGCGCGCCTACCCTGCCCTGGCACAGGCATCACGCGCCCGTGCCGCCGCCGCACTCGGCGTCGATGTCGGCGAACTCGCGTTCTCACGCAATGCCACGGAGGCGCTGCAGTCCCTGATCGGGCAGTACAATCGCGTGCGCAGTGGCGACGTCGTGATGTATGCCGACCTGGATTACCCCGCGATGCAGATGGCGATGAATGCGCTGGCGGCACGACAGGGCGCAACGGTCGCCACGCTGGAGATTCCGGAGCCGGCCAGCCACGACGCCATCCTCGCAGCGTATGCGCGGGCGCTTGAGGCACATCCCCGCACGCGACTGCTCTTGCTCACGCATGCCAACAACAAGACAGGGCTGCTGCATCCCGTGAAGGCCATCGTCGAGCTTGCCAAGGCGCGTGGCATCGACTGCGTGGTAGATGCCGCACATTCGTTCGGTCAAGTGCCGCTTGCCCTGCCCGACCTTGGCGCGCCGTTCATCGGCGTCAACCTGCATAAGTGGGTTGGCGCACCGGTGGGCGTCGGCGCCCTGTATATCCGTCGCGACGCCTTGGACCGCATCGACCGCGCGCACGGAGATGACGGCCCGCTGGACCGCATCGACAGTCGCATCCACACCGGCACGACGGACTTCGCCGCGGTGATGAGCGTCCCGGACGCGCTGGACTTCCAGGATCGTATCGGTGTGGCGCGGAAGGCTGCGCGCCTGCGTTTCCTCCGCGATCGCTGGGCCGAACAGGCGCGGGGGATTCCCGGCGTCGACATCCTGACGCCGAACGATCCGGCGTTGGTTGGTGCCATCACCAGCTTTCGGCTCCACGGCAATGGCGATCGCGCCTTCAATGCGCAGATAGCGCGCACGCTCAGCGACGAGTTTGGCATCTTCACCGTGGCGCGTTCCGGGCTGGCCAAGGGTGACTGCGTGCGTGTCACACCAGCGCTCTACAGCACGCCAGCCGATGCGGATCGCTTGGTGACGGCGCTACGGACGCTGGCGGCGCGAAGCTGACTCCGCGCCAGCGCGTGCCGTTGTGGAGGGCGTCGCGCACCCGGCCAAAGTCCCCCCTTCCCTCGCGCGCTAGGCCTAGGCCACATCCAGGGGAATCCCTACACCATTTTTTGGAGTGATGATGAAGCTGCGCCTCTCGCTGTTCGCCCTGCTCGTGGCATCCCCGATGGCCGTCGCTGACGCGCAGGCCTGCATCGGGTCGTTCGCGCTGCCCCCGTCCGGCGCGACCAACTTCTACATCTCGGGTCAGGTCGATCAGGCAGACTTCTCCGAAGGAAGTGGCCTCCGACTGGGCGTCGTCACGAACAACCAGAAGGCCGGTGCCTTTAATTTCCACTTCGGGTATCGCACCTACACCTACGACTTCGGCACCGAGACCTCGGCGATCGACTTGAACTTCCTGGGTGGATTCCCGGGCAAGAACGCGCTGTCGCGCGCCGGCTGCTTCGTCGTCGGGCTCGACGCCGAGTTCGACGAGAATGACTCGGGCATCATGGATACCTACGTCGGCATGTCGTTCGGCCACGACTTCATCCTCGGCCCCGTCGCCGTGGTGCCGTTTGCGACAATCGGACTCAATGGCGCGACGGTCATCGACACGGAAGAGGAAGAGTACTCGGGCTTGTCTGAGCTCGGTGTCGGCTTCCGCATCGGCAATCGACTGACGGCGACGCTCAGCAGCCGCACGATCCATTCGGAGTTCGAGCGCAACGTCACGCGCCTCGTGCTCGCCTTCCCGCTCGGCGCGCGGTAGGCGCAGCGGCAGGGATCGACACACGACGGGCCCGGCGAGTGATCGCCGGGCCCGTCTGCATTCTCGAGACGTCTGCGCTTAGTTGGTCCGCAGCTCGCGGAACCCGATCAAGCGACCGCGCTCCTCGTCCCACAGCGCGAGGCGCAGCGACTTGAATGCCGTCTTGAGCGTGATCACGTGCGCTTCCTGGAACACGGGGTTCTCCTCGTGCGCCTTCTTCAGCTTGTAGTTCGGGATCTTCGGCCCGAGGTGATGCACGTGGTGCAGGCCGATGTTGCCCGTGAACCAGTTCAGCACGGCGGGCAGCTTGAGGTACGAGCTGCCGGTGATGGCGGCCGTCGCGTAGTCCCAGGTCTGGTGGCGCTCCCAGTACGCTTCCTCGAACTGGTGCTGCACGTAGAAGAGCCAGATGCCCACGGCACCGGCCACGTAGAACGCCGGCACGTAGAGCAGCCACACCGAGCGCCAGTCGAACACCATGTAGCCGATGATGGCGATGGCGACGAGCGCGATGTTCGTGAACCACACGTTCCACACCTGCTTCGCGCTGCCTTCACCCGTCATCATGAAGTGGAAGCGCTGGAACAGGATCAGGTGCACGGGTCCGAGGCCGAACAGCACCAACGGATTGCGATACAGGCGGTACTTGAGCTTGCCCCAGGTCGAGAGCGCCTTGTATTCGGCGACCGTCAGCGTGGTCACGTCTCCGAAGCCGCGGTGGTCGAGATCACCCGACGACGCGTGATGGATGGCGTGTTCACGGCGCCACTGCTGGTACGGCGTGAAGGTCAGCACGCCCGTGATGAAGCCGACGGCATCGTTGGC
>PNKF01000008.1 GCA_013822285.1 Gemmatimonas sp. | reverse complement strand
CGAAGCGCGCACGTGCCCAGGCGTTACCTGGCAGCGTGTCCAAGGAGCCCGGACTTTCCTCGGCGCAACCGAAGCTGCGACGCGATCGTCCGACGGAACCTCACGGCGAAATCTATCGCGGCCACGATGACAGCGCTGCCGTGCGCATCGCGCCGCCGGTGACGAGATGGTGACCGCCCGCAGGCATCGTCGGCGCGTCGGACCCCACCCAGATCGTCTTCGGAGGATCCATGAGCGCGCCGCTGCCCACGCTGCAGGCCCCTGTCGTCACGGTTCTTGACCCCGACGAACGCGCGCGCGTCGACGCCGCCGGCGAGGGTCTCTACCGCGCGATTCACCGCGAGACCGTCGCGGACGCCCTCGAAGACCTCAAGCGCGGTCGTGTCGGGGCGGTGTTGCTCGGCGTCGTGCGCTGTGGCCGCCAACTCGACCGGCGCGTCGCCGCCGTCGTCCGCGAGTATCCCACGGTGCCGACGGTGGCCTTGCTCGGCGCGGAAGCGGCGAGCGCCGAAACGCTGCTGCGCATCGGCAACGCGGGCATCACCCGGCTCGTCGACGTGCGCATGCCGGCGGGGTGGAGTCAGCTGCGCCGCATTCTCGCGGCGGAAGCCATGCGCGCCACCGATCGTGTGGCGCTCTCGCGCATTCGCGAAGAGCTCGCGCCGGTGCCCGATGAGACGTGGCAGTTCTTCGAAGCCCTGTTTGCGGCAAGCGCGCGCAACGACACCGTGCAGGCGCTCGCCCTTCGCATGCAGGTGCTGCCGAGCACGCTGATGAGCCGCTTCTTCCGCGCGAAGCTGCCGGCACCGAAGCGCTACCTCGCCTACGCGCGGCTCCTGCGCGCCGCGCGCCTGTTCGAGGATCAGGGGCACTCGATCGCCGATGTCGCGAACGCGCTGGACTTCTCGTCGCCGCAGAGCTTCGGACGGCACGTGCAGACATTCCTCGGACGCTCCGCCGGCGAGTTCCGCCGAGAATTCACGGCCGACCGCATGCTCGAGCGCCTCGTGGAGGAGCTGGTGCGTCCGCACCGCGAAACCCTGCGCCGCTTACGTCCGCTCGCGCTGCGTCCGGGGATGCGGACGCTGCCGCCCAGCATCGCCGATCGTCGTCCCGCCGTGCATCGCCGCGTGAGCTGAGCCCCGGCGCGCGCCCGCCGGCGCGCGTGCCGCTACATCCGCGCGACGATTTCGGCGGCGGTGACCAGCGCGGCAACCTCGAGGCCCGCCGCTTCGAGGGCCTCGCGCCCACCCTCGCCGCGGTCCACCACGGCGAGCACGCCGAGCACCTGGCCGCCGGCGGCGCGCACGCTTTCCACCGCGCGCAGCGCCGAGCCCCCGGTGGTGATCACGTCTTCGACTACGACGACGCGATCGCCGGCTTCATACGCGCCCTCGATCACCTTGCCCGTGCCATGCGTTTTCGCTTCCTTCCGCACGGTGAACGCGCGGATGGGCATGCCGGCGAGCTGGCTGGCATAGGCAATCGCGTAGCTCACCGGATCCGCGCCAAGCGTCAGGCCGCCGATCGCCTGCGGCGCCCATCCGCGTTCGCCGATCGCATGCAGGCCGAGCGGGCCGATGGTCGCGAGGCCTTCCGGGTGCATCGTGGTCGGACGGCAGTCGATGTAGAGGTCCGACTGACGGCCAGAGGCGAGCGTGAAGCTGCCGCGCCGCGCACTGCGCGTCGCGAGGAGGTCGAGAAGGCGGGAGCGCTGGTCCATGTGGGGAGGCTACCTGCGGAGGGCGGTTCGGTCAATGCGTCGATGCTGAGCTGGGCACTGGGAGCGATCGTGGTCGTGGCGCTGGTCGCCGTGCTCGTGACGGAGCGCGAGCGGCGCCGGCGGCTGCGCGAGCGTAGCGCCGAGCTTGAGCACCTCTCGTTCGAGCTCGCGCGCGCGAACCGCGCCAAGAGCGAGTTTCTGGCCAACGTGTCGCATGAACTCCGCACGCCGTTGGCCGCCATCGTGGGATACGTCGACCTGCTCCGTGACGGCTCGTACGGCGAACTGGCGCCGCGCATGGTCGGGCCGGTCGAGCGCATCCAGGCATCGGCGGAACACCTGCAGCTGCTGGTCGACCAGATCCTCGACTTGGCGAAGCTGTCGGCGGGCCGCCTCGACGTGCAGCGCGAGCCGCTCTCGCTGCGTGCCTTCGTCATCGATGTCGCGAGCGAGATCGAGCCGTTGGTGATCGAGAAGGGCCTCGCGCTGTCGCTCCAGGTCCCCGCGTCGCTGCCGCGCGTCAGCACGGATCCCATGCACCTCCGGCAGATCCTGGTGAATCTCCTGGGCAACGCAGTGAAGTTCACCGCCGAAGGCAGCATCACCGTGCGCGCGACGTTGGTGCGGGATCCTGCGCACGAGCTCGACGCGCGCGCCGCCCGTCAACGCCCACTGCTCTCCGCCGGCGGTGCGTGGATAGCCCTGCAGGTGGCGGACACCGGTGTCGGCATCGCCGACAAGGATCTGCAGCGCATCTTCGAAGAGTTCGAGCAGGTCGACCCTGGGGCCCGCGGCGACTCGGTGCGCCGAGGGACGGGGCTCGGTCTGACCATCACGCGACGGCTCGCCCGGCTTCTCGATGGCGATATCACGGTCGAGAGTGCGCCCGGGCGCGGGAGCGTCTTTACCTGTTGGCTTCCGCTCGACCCCGCACTGCCGGTCCAGCCCTAGCGGCCGAACAGCCCCTTCATCTTCGAAAAGAGGCCGTTGTTCTGCGCCGCAGCAGGGAACGGATCCTTGAGCACCTCCGCCAGCGCGTCGGCGAAGACGACGACGTCCGTGTAGCGCTCGCCCGGAAGCTTCGCGAGACCCTTCATCACGACGCTCTCGACTTCGGGCTTGAACTGCAGCTCGGGCTTGGCCTTGTTCAACGCGATCGGCGGCTGTGAAAGCAGCTGGGTGAACATGTCGCGCGGACTGCGCGCCGTGTACGGCAACGCGCCAGTCAGGAACAGATAGGCCATCGTCGCCAGCGAATACTGGTCGGCCGCCGGCGAGACGATCTCACCCGAGAGCGCTTCGGGCGCGACGTACATCAACGTGCCGACGAAGAATCCCGCGCGCGTGAGGCGCTGGTCCGGGGTGGTGTCCGTCGAGGTCGCGATGCCGAAATCCAGCAGCTTCACCGTGCGGCTCTCGTGATCGTACATCACGTTGTCCGGCTTCAGGTCGCGATGCACGATGCCCGCTTGGTGCGCCGCAAAGACCGCACTGGCGATCTGCACGATGATGGCCGCGACTTCGTCCGGCGGGAACGGCGCATGGCGCTTGGCGTACGACTCCAAGAGCTCGCCCGCCGCCCACTCGATCACGAGGAACGGCACGCCGTTCTCCTCGCCCGTTTGGATCGTGCGGATGACATTCGGGTGCTGGACGCGCGTCCCGAACCCCGCCTCGCGCGTGAAGCGCGCGACGGCCGTGCGGTCTTGGCGCAACTTTTCGCGCAGCACCTTGAAGGCGACGGTGCCATGTTCAGCATGGGTCGCCCGATAAACGGTCGCCGTTCCCCCTTCACCGACTCGGTCGAGGAGGGTATACCCAGCCAGTGTTGTGCCTACGAGTGCGTCACGCGTCACGGCGCCGAACCTACGTGTCTGCACGCGTCGGTGCAAGCAGCGTCAAAGACCTGAACAGTTCCCAAGGGCCATCGCCGAAGCGGCGGTGTACATTACAGGCCATTCTGCCCCCGTCCCGATGCTTCGCATGCGTGCCGTGTCCATTCGTCGTGTCTTCAGTCTGAGCCTGCTTGCTGCCGTCGTAGCCTGCGGCGGATCGTCGGCACCGAGCGGCGGCGCGGGACAAGCGCCGGCCGTGCAGCGCGACCAACGGAACCTGTCCTTCGATCCCCTGCCCCTGTATCGGCAGATGGGAATGATCGCGCGCGGGCAACCCTTCCCGGTGGTCGGGCGGATCAGCGCCCTCCCCGCCCGCTCGCCCGACAGCACGCACGTCGTGGTGGTGCTGGGCTTCGCGCCGAGCGCCCTGCGGTTCAACCGCGAGACGGACGACCGCTTCCGCGCGAACTACACCGTGTCCATTGCGGCGGCCCGTGAAGGCGCGGCGCCCGTGAACGCCCAGTCCACCGAGAGCGTGGTCGTCAGCGCGTTCCGCGAGACGGAGCGCACCGACGAGAGCGTGCTCTTTCAAGAGATCCTCGACCTCGTCCCAGGGCGCTATCGCGTGACGCTGTCGGTGCGCGACGTCTCGAGTCAGCGGGGCATCGTCGAGGAAATCGACCTCGACGTCCCGAGTTTTTCGCAGCGTGCGCTCGCCGCGCCGCTGCCCGTGAATCGCATCATTCCACGCGAGTCGCGCGACAGCCTGCCGTTCATCCTCGCGCGTCCGCGGGCCGTGGCCTCCCTCGGCCAGGACAGCACGATTCCGATGTACGTCGAGAGCGCCAACCCCGCGGATACCGTGCTCGCGCTCCTCGCGCGCGGCGAGAGCGGACGCCTGTTGTGGCAAGACAGCGTGCGGCTTGACGGCTACGCGGGCCTGGCCTCGGGCATCGTGCAGGTGCCGGTGGCGCGACTCGGCATCGGCGTGTCGCAGGTCTCGCTCGTCGGCAGCGGCGGCGCGGATACGGCCGGCGCGTATGTGTTCGTCGGCTTCGGCGATGACCTGCCCATCGCGCGCTTCGAGGACATGCTGCAGTTCCTGCGCTTCTTCGCCCGCCCGACTCGCCTGCAGGCCCTGCGCGAGGCGCCTGAGGAACAACGGCCCGCGGCGTGGACGACGTTCATGCGCGAGACGGATTCCATACCCGTCACGCCGGTCAACGAAGACCTGCGCGCGTACTTCGCGCGGCTCGCGCGCGCGAACGCACGCTATCGCGAGGACGGCGTCGCCGGCTGGCAGTCGGATCGCGGCAAGGTCTTCATCGTGCTTGGTGAACCGGACCAGATCCTCGAACCCTCGTTCACGGACCTCTCGCGCACGCGCCAGCAAGTGTGGGAGTATCGCGATCGCGCCATCCAACTGCAGTTCTACGACCAGACGGGCGCCGGACGCTGGCGCCTGACCCAAGCCAGCGAATCCCGCTTCGAAGTGGAGCTGCGCCGCCAACTGCGGTGAGCGCTTCGTCCCTCTCGCCGCTGCGCGCGGAGCTCGCGCGTAAGGCGCTGCATCTCCTCACGGCAGCGCTGCCGATCGCGTGGGCGCGCGATGTCGTCTCGACGTCGCAACTGCGTGGCGCCCTGACCGCTGCGCTGGTCGTGGCGCTGGGCATCGAAGTCCTACGCCGTCGGTCGCCGGCCATCGGTACGCGCTTCGTCGCTCTTGTCGGGCCCTTGCTGCGCAGACATGAAACGCGCGCACTCACCGGCGCGACCTGGCTCGCGCTCGCGATGGCGGCGGCGGTCTGGTTCGCGCCCGAGCGGGCCGCACTCGCCGCGCTGTGGGCCGCGGCCGTCGGCGACGCCAGCGCCGCCGTCGTTGGTCGCAGCGTCGCGCAGTGGCGGGGCCTCACGACGGGCGGCAAGTCGTGGGTGGGGTCGGCGGCGGCGGCGCTCAGCACAGCCGTGGGATGTTGGTGGCTCGCCGCCGCCACGTGGCCCGTGGCCGTTGCATTGGGCGCGGTCGCGGCGATGGCGGAGTATCCGCATCGCCCGTTCGATGACAACCTACGCGTCGCGACGGCCGTCGCGCTCGCCGCGGTCGTGCTTGGGCTGCGATAGTTTACCCCTATGAGCACACCCGGACGCCCGCGTCTCTACCTGATCGACGGCTACGCGCTGATCTATCGCTCGTTCCACGCACTGGGCGGCGGCGCCCCGCTGCGCAATGCGCGCGGCGAAAACACCGGCATGGCCAAAGGCGTCAGCGAGTTCTTGCGGCGCCTCATCGAGAAGCACAAGCCGGAATACCTCGGCTGGGTGAATGACGCCGGCTCATCCGGGCGCGAAGAATTGCTCGAGGCCTACAAGGCGAACCGCGTCGCGCTGCCCGAGGAGGAGCAACAGGATTTCGACACGGGCGTCGAGCGCGTGCATCAACTGTTGGCCGGCTATCGGATCCCCACGCTGGAGCTCGATGGTTTCGAAGCCGACGACGTCATCGCCACGCTCGCACCACAGGGCGTTGCGGCAGGACTCGAGGTCTGTGTGGTCTCCGGCGACAAGGACCTCCTGCAGCTCGTCGAGCCGGGCGTCTGGGTGCTCAACCCCTGGCATGGTCCGCCGGGCCGCACGACCGAGAAGTGGTACGGCATCGACAACGCGCACGAGCGTCTTGGCGTCCCCGCCGAGCGTGTCATCGATTACCTCGCGCTCGTCGGCGACACGGCCGATAACGTGCCGGGCGTAAAGGGCATCGGCGACAAGGGAGCGCTCGCGCTCATCGAGAAGTGGGGCACGGTCGAGAACATGCTCGCGCACGTCGACGAGATCGAGCCGACGCGTGCCCGCAATGCGCTGAAGAACTTCGAGGCCGAGGCGCGGCTCTCCAAGGAGCTCGTGACGCTCAAGCGCGACCTGCCGATGACGCTCGACCTGTCGTCGCTCACGCTGGATCCCCCCGACTGGGCGGCGCTGCGCGACCTCTTCGTCGAACTGGAGTTCGGGACCGCCGCGCGCACTGCGGCGGTGAACGCCGAGGCGGCAGGCGCCGCACCCAACCCCGCGCTCGATGGTGCCGAGGAGTCGGCGCTCGACGTCGAGGCGCACATGGTCGCTGCGCGGGCGGCACGCGCAGCCGTGCCGGGCACGCCGGCCCCGGTCGCGCTCGATTATCGCGTGGCGGACACGCCAGAGCTCGTGGACGCCGTCATCGCCGAAGCCCGCGCGGCCGGCGTGATCGCGGTCGACACCGAGACCGTGCTCGATGCGGGGGCCCCGCCGATCATCACGCCGATGCGCGCCAACCTTGTCGCAATCTCGATCGCGACGGCGCCCGGCAAGGCGTGGTATCTGCCCTTCGCGCATCGCGTGCCCGGCAGCGCGCAGGGCGGACTCGCCCTCGGCGACGCGCCCGCGCCCGTGAAGCCGAAGGCCGGCGCCGCCCCCGCGAGCATCGCCGCGCGCCTGTTAGCCGAGGGCCCACAGCCCGTCGTGAACCTCCCGCCGCTCGCCAGCGACGCGATGGCATCGTTGCGCGCGCTGCTCGAGGATCCCACGGTCAAGAAGACCGCGCACAACGTGAAGTACGACTTGCTCGTGTTCCGTCGCGCCGGGATCACGCTGCGCGGCGTGGAGTTCGACTCCATGCTCGCGAGCTATGTGCTCGACCCGAGCCGTCGCTCCCACGCGATCGACGCACTCGCCGTGGAGTTCCTCGGTGTCGCCATGACGGGCTACGACGAACTCTGCGGCAAGGGCAAGCAGCAGATGCCCTATGACGAAGTGCCTATCGTCGCGGCGCGCGACTACTCCTGCGCCGACAGCGATATCGCGTTGCGACTGCGCGAGCTCTTCGTGCCACGACTCTCGGAGCAGGACGCCGTCGCGTTGCTGCGCGACGTGGAGTTGCCGTTGGTGGATGTCCTCGCCGAAATGGAATGGACGGGCATCACCATCGATGTCCCGTGGTTCCGGTCCCTGAAGACGCGCTTCGAAGCCGCGCGCCTCGAACTCGAGAAGCAGATCCACGCGGAGGCCGGCGAGACCTTCAACGTCAACAGCAATCCGCAGCTGCGCACGATCCTGTTCGAGAAGCTCGGGCTGCCCATCAAGAAGAAGACGGCGACGGGCCCCAGCACGGACGCCAGCGTACTGCAGGAGCTTGCCGACGAAGGGCACACGCTGCCGCAGTTGCTCATGGAGTATCGCGAGCTTGCCAAGCTGGAGAGCACGTATCTCGATACGCTCCCCGAGCTGGTGAATCCGCACACGGGCCGCCTGCACACGTCGTACGCGCAGACGGTGGCGAGCACGGGACGCCTCGCGTCGCACGACCCGAACCTGCAGAACATCCCGATTCGCCGCGAGCTCGGCAAAGACATCCGTCGTGGATTCATACCGCGTCCCGGCTGGCGCTTGCTCGCTGCCGACTACTCGCAGATCGAACTGCGCCTGCTCGCGCACCTCAGCGGAGATCCGGCCTTCGTCGCCGCCTTCGAGGCGGGCGGCGACATCCATCGGCAGACCGCCAGCGTCATCTTCGGCGTGCCGCTCGAGAGCGTGACCTCCGAAATGCGCGCGCGCGCGAAGACCATCAACTTCGCGACGATCTACGGGCAGGGGGCGCATGCCCTGTCGCGACAACTCAAGATCGAACACGGCGAGGCGAAGGCGTTCATCGAGACCTACTTCGAACGCTTCGCCGGCGTACGCAACTGGCTGGACACCTCGGTCGCGGAGGCACGCGAGCGTGGCTACGTCGAGACGATCTTCCGCCGCCGCCGCTACATCCCAGAGATCAAGGATCGGAACTTCAACACCCGCGCCTTCGGCGAACGCCTCGCGCAGAACTCCCCCATCCAGGGATCGGCCGCCGACCTCATCAAGATCGCCATGATCCGCATTCAGCATGCGATTGCTCAGGCGCAGCATGCGTCGCGGATGCTGCTGCAGGTGCACGACGAACTGGTGTTTGAGTGCCCGCCCGACGAAGAGGCGGCGTTGCGCGCGATGGTGGAACGCGAGATGACGGGGGCGGTGCAACTGCGCGTCCCGCTGGTGGTGGATATCGGCAGTGGCGAAAACTGGCTCGTCGCGAAGGCCTGAGCGGGATGTTTCGGCTGCTGACCAATCCCGCGACGGCGTTGCAGCTTGCGTCGGGTGTCGGCGGAAATCCTGACTGCTTGGCCTAGCGGTAGCGGACGCGTCGCGCTAAATCCTTTGCTGGCAACCCGTTGGCGAAGGCGACCCGCCCGGCCTCAGGATTGCCTGTAGGTGAACTGCCGATATCGTGATGTCACGTTTTCGCGTGATGTGCGTCACTCGCGAAAGCCTCCTCCGTCCCGCCCCGAGTCCCCAGTGTCCGCAGCTCCCGTCAAGCGCGGTTTTACGCTGATCGAACTGCTCATCGTCGTCGTGATCATCGGCATCCTTGCCGCGATCGCGATTCCGAAGTTCCAGAACACGAAGGGCAAGGCGAACGCTGCGGCGCTGCGGGCGGACCTGCGGAATCTCGCGAGCGCCCAAGAGGCGTATTTCTATGAGAACGCGCGTTACACGACAGACACGTCGACCCTGAAGTACCGCGGCTCGAAGGGCGTGTACCTCACGATCATCGCCGCCAACACGGGCGGTTGGTCGGCAAAGGCGACGCACCCGCAGTCGTACCCGCTGACCTGTGCGATCTTCTGGGGTCAAGTGACGCCCCCCTTCCCTGGCGACGCCGAAGGCGTCGTGACTTGCCGCTGACCCTCGACGGTTCGCCGGGCCGCGAATTCCACGTCCCGCCGATTCCACCACCGCGAGACGCCGCGGCACTTCTCCTGGAGTGGGTCGAGTTCGCGAATCGCCGCGAGGGTATGATTCACGCCATGGACGGCGGCCTGTGGTTACACCGCCACCTGTGGCTCGGCCGGCGCATGGCCCACCTCGTCTCGACCGATCGTGCGCGACTGCTCGAGTGGGGACACCGCGTCGGGATTCCCGCCGAGCGGCTGCAGTACCATCCGCTCAAGGATCCGCGGACAGGCGAGCGACGCGAGGCGTGGCACTGGGATCTTGGTGGCCCCTACCTGCCGCCGCGTCGCGACGACGCGTGATCCCTTAGCGCCCGAGATGCGCCGGCGCGATCGCGCGGCCGTGCAGGGTGGCCAGCAACACGAGCGTCAGCACGTACGGCATCGCGAGGAACAGCTGGTACGGTAGGGCGAGACCAAGGGTCTGCACGAGATACTGCAGCGCGAACGCGCCGCCAAAGACCAACGCGGCCCCCGCAGTGCCGTAGGGCGTCCAGCGCCCCAGCACCACGATGGCGATCGCGATGAATCCGCGGCCCGCACTCATGTTCTCGTTGAAGCTGCCTACCTGTGCGAGCACCAGCGTGCCACCGCAAAGACCACCCATGATGCCGCTGAACCCGATCGCCAACGCGCGGACGCGCGCGGCCGGCACTCCCGCTGCCGCTGCCGCAACCGGCGATTCACCGACGGCGCGCAATGCGAGCCCGGCATGCGTGCCGCGCATCCACCATGCGACTATGGGCACAAGCACATAGAGCACATAGGTCGGCAGTGGCTGCGTGAACAGCACGCGTCCGAACAGCGGAATCGACGAGAGCAGCGGCAGTGGAACGGGTCCCGTCGTGGGGAGCGTCGCCCCGACACCGACCATCGTGGGGGCGAGATGGAACAGCGTGCCCGTGAGACCGAGCCCCAACACCGTGATTGCCGTGCCCGTGATGATCTGATCGCTGCCCAGCCGCACCACGAATAGCGCGAAGAGGCTCGCGAGCAGCAGACCGGCCAATGCCGCTCCGAGATATCCGACGGCGCTTCCGCCGAGGACGGCTGCGGCGGCGCCGCCGAGACATCCCGCGATGATGCTGCCTTCCATCCCCAAGTTGATCACGCCCGCGCGCTCGGAGACCAATTCACCCAGCGCCGCGAACGCGAGTGGCGTTGCCGTGCGGATCGTGGCCTCGAGAAACGGAATCAACAGGAGCTCGAGCATCAGGCGCTCGCCTCATCGCGATCGCGTGCGCGCCAGCGACTGAGGGCGAGCACGCTCAACAACACGGCGGCGGTCACGATCTGCACGGCAACTGCGGGCACGCCAGCCGAGCGCTGCATGGCCGCACCGCCCGCTTCGAGCGCACCGAAGCCGATCGCCGTGACGATGACCCAGCGCGGATCCAACCGCGCGAGCAGCGCGACGGCGATGGCCGTGTATCCATAGCCCGGCGAGATGCCCTCGTAGAGCGCCCAGGTGACACCGCCGACCTCTGATGCGCCCGCGAGCCCCGCCAGCATGCCGCTCGCGAGAAACGCGCGCGACGCGACGCGGGCGACTGGCACGGCACCTGCACTCGCGGCGGCGCGGGCGCCGGCGCCGACGGCCCGCACGCGAAAGCCTGCCGCGGTGTGCTGCAGCACATACCACAACACGGCCGCAGTCACGAGCCCCAACACGAAGCCGAGATGCAGGCGCTGGCCCGGCACCAGGAACGGCCAACGAGCCGCCGCCGAGAAGCTCTCCGACATCGGATACACGCGCGTGGGCTCTTGCAGGGGACCGCGCACGACCCAGCCAATCAGCGCGGCCGCCACGAAGTTGAGCATGAGCGTGCTGATCACTTCGAGCACGTGGAATCGCCGGCGCAGCACTGCGGCAATGCCCGCCCACAGTCCCCCTGCTACCGCTCCAGCCACCAGCATCAGCACGATGACGACAGGCCGCGGCCACGCCGGAATCGCGAGCGCCACTGCCGACGCCCCGATCGCGCCGACGATCAATTGCCCTTCCGCCCCGATGTTCAACACGCCGGCACGGAACGCCAACGCGACCGCCAGGCCCACGAACAAGAGCGGCGTCGCGCGCACGAGCGTCGCTGACAGCACGGCATACACCGATCCGAACGCACCGTCCCAGAAGGCCAGCAAGACTTCGGTCACGCGTCTGCCCCGACCAACGCCCGCGCGTACGGCGTGCGGTCCTCGGCATCGGCAGGCGCGGAAACCTCGCGCACGAAGCCATCGAAGCACACGACCACGCGGCGCGTCAGCGAGAGAATCTCGTCGAGGTCGGTCGAATACACGACCGCTGCACCTCCCGCGAGCGCGACGGCACGGATCGTCTCGAGTACCCGCGCGGTCGCACGCACATCGAGACCCCGCGTCGGATTCTCGGCGACCAGGGCACGCGGTGACCGCTGACGCTCGCGGCCGACTACGAAGCGCTGTTGGTTTCCGCCAGAGAGCGAACGCATCGTCGCCTGTACACCACTGGCGCGCACGTCGTGATCGGAGACGATCGTTTGCGCACGCACCGTCTCGCGCGACCAATCCACGCGGCCACGTAGGGCACCGGCCTCGGCGAGCGTCGTGTTCTCCGTCAGGCTGAATGCGGGTATCACGGCATCGTGCAGACGATCTTCCGGCACGAAGCCAACGACGTCCGGTCGCTGCACTCGTCCCTCGCTCGGGGCGAGCCGCCCCGCGAGGAGTCGGAGGAGTTCGCGCTGGCCGGAGCCTTCGACGCCCAGCACACCGAGAATCTCCCCCGATCGAACGAGCAGCTGTGTCGGGCGCAGGCGCTGGCGTCCGTCAGCATCTCGGACGGCCGCAGCCTCGAGGGCAAACAGCACTTCGCCATCCGTGGGCATCAATGCTGCCGAGACGTCCGGCGCGAGCCGGTCGCCGACGATCGCCGTCACCGCCGCATCTTCCGTCAGCGACTTCGCCACGCCCTGGAGGACGCTGCGGCCACGCCGCAGCACGGTCACGTCGTCCGCCACCGCGAGCGCTTCGCGCACGCGATGGGTGATGAGCACCACGGCACCTCCGCCGTCAGCGAAGCGACGCATCCATCGATACAGCTCATCGCTTTCCGTCGGCGTGAGCACGGCCGTCGGCTCGTCGAGAATCAGCACGTCCGCGTCGTGCGCGAGCGCCCGCACGATCTCCGTGCGTTGTTGGGCGCCCACCGGGAGGTCCGCGATACGCGCCTGCGGATCAATCGCGAGTCCCGTGGCGGCCCCGATGCGCCGCACCGTCTCGGCGGCCGCGACCGCATCGAGTCGACCGCGGCCGCCCAGTGCGATGTTCTCCGCGACGGTGAACGCAGGAATCAGCATGAAGTGCTGGTGCACCATCCCGATGCCAGCGGCGATACTCTCGCGCTCGGAGCGGAAGTGGACGGGGGCGCCGTGTCGCGTGATCTGTCCCTGGTCGGCGGCGATCATGCCGAAGGCGATTCGCATCAACGTGGTCTTGCCGGCGCCGTTCTCGCCCAGGAGCGCGTGAATGCTGCCGCGCCGGATCGTGCAACTCGCGCCGTCGAGCGCACGCGTGTCGCCGAACGTCTTATGGATGTCGGTGAGGGCGAGCGCGCTGGCGCTCACAGGCCCGTCGGTGCGTGCACGAACTGCCACGCGATGTCGTATCGCGAAGCGAGGTGAGCCGCGAGCGCCCGCACGCCCAGCGTCTCGGTCGCATAGTGTCCGGCGTAGACGATGACGAGTCCGTACTCGGCCGCCTCAACGGCGCTCCAGTGCGGACCTTCGCCGACGATCAGTGTGTCGACGCCCGTGGCGTACGCTTCGCGGAGCGTGTCGACCTGCGCACCAGAGCCGGAGCAGATGGCCCAGCGACGGGTGCGATGACCCGCGGGAACCTGGCTTGCGACCGTATGGTGTCCCAGTGGCGCAGCCCAGGCACGCAGCTGCGCGACGAGGGCCTCCGTCTGGAGGTCTGCCTCGCCACGCACGCCGCAGTAGATGTGCTGATGCTTCGCGAATCCGCCGGATACCGTGAGCCCGAGCTCGCGCGCCAACAGGGCGGAGTTGCCGAAGGTCTCGTGCGCGTCGAGCGGAAGGTGCGCGCTGTAGCAGGCGATGTCGTGCGCGAACAGCGCACGGATGCGCGCTTCGTGCGGACCGGTGAGTGGGCGGAGCCCACCCCAGAACAAGCCGTGGTGGACAAGCAACAGGTTCGCGCCGGCCTCTGCCGCCATGGTGATGGTCTGCATGGAAGCATCCACCGCTGCGGCAATTCGCGTCACCGGTCCGCGATGCCCGACCTGCACACCGTTCAATGCCGGCGGGTAGTCGGGGGTCGTCGCGATCGCGAGGCGCTCGTCGAGATAGGCGGAGATCTCCGCCAGCGTCACGCTCATGGGGCGGGAGCGAGCGCCGGACCGCGACCGTCCGCGAAGGCACGGCGCAGCGAGTCGATGCGGGATTGCACGTCGCGTCTCAGGGCCGGCGCCGCCGGGTTGGGCGTCCACCGCACGACATCGGAGGCGGTGCCGAAGCGCACCACACGGGGCGTGAAGCTGCTGTCGCGCACCTCGCGTGCGAGGAGCAGGAAGGCGTGCGGAATATCAATGACGACAGAGCCGAGCGTCGACTGTGGTGCCAGCGCGTTCTGGTCCGCGTTCGAGCCGACAATCCAGACGCCCGGCGTTTCGCGCACCGCCTGGAAGATGCCCTGCCCGGCGGCGTCTGCATTCTGGAAGATCACGTCGGCGCGACGCGCAATCATCGCGAGCGCCTGCTCCTTGCCCGCACCGGCATCGTCCCAGTTTCCGATGAATGCGGTGAGGACCGTGATGCTCGGATCGACGGACTTCGCGCCGGCCGTGAAGGCGTCGAAGCTGGTGCGAACCGGCGGCAACTCCGTGCCGCCGATGGCGGCCAGAACCTTGCTTCGCGAAACGCTCGCGGCGGCGACCCCCGCCAGATAGGACGGTTCTTCAAAGGCGAAGCTGATCGCCGCGATGTTGGCACCCGTGCCCGTGCCGCCCGTGGTCGCGTAGACCGTCTGCGGATACTCGGGGCCCACGCGCTGCGCGGCGTCCTGGAATTCGAAGCCATGCCCGATCACCAGCGAGAAGCGGTCCGCGCCGTACTGCCGAAAGTTCTCCTCGAACTCCGCGGGGGTGCGGGTCTGCACATGACGCACCGTCGCGCCAAGGCTATCGCGGATGCGCATCAAGCCTTCGTACGCCGCGGCATTCCAGGACTGATCCGAGATGGGACCCGGCGTGAGCAGCGCGACCCGAAATCCTTGATCTGCTTGCACATCCGCGTCCCGGGGACCGCAGGCGACCACGCCGAGGATGAGGCTGTGGATAAGAACGCTTCGGCGTGCAATGTTTCGAATACTTCGCACGTTTAAAATATTGTATGACAATGCTTTATGCCCGTTAAATACTCAAATGTTCACAACCCACAATTTCTGTGGATATCAACTGTCAGTCGACGCCGACAGGGTGCCGATACTGGCGCGGTACTGCCGGACTCCCGCCACCTGCTCGGCCGTCTAGCGCGCGGCTCGTGCCTCGCGCCCGTCCGTGCTCCGCCCCACCAGGGCCAGCTCGGTCATCTTCACCGCACCGTTGATCCGCGCACCTTCCATCACCACGATCGACTTCGTGATGATGTCGCCGTTCACCACGGCCGTCGGCTGTAGTTCAAGGCGGTCGGCGGCCGTAACGTTTCCGTCGACCAGTCCGCCTACCACGATTTCGTGGGCGTTGACGTCCCCGCGGATCGCGCCGTCCTTGGCCAGCATCACCTGGCGCGCTTGGCGCACGCTTCCGTCGATCTGCCCCTCCACCTTGAGCACGCCGGTGCAGGCGATGTCACCGCTGACCGTCGTCCCGGCAGAGACGATGGAGAGGGTCGTTTCGCCGCCGCTGCGCGCCGCCGGGCGGCCGGTCGTGTCGTCCTTCGAAAAAATGGCCATGTGGTCGATTCGGATGTGGCGCGGGCCGACGCGTTAGCGCCCGCCGATGCCGGGTGGAGTGCGTGGTGCGGCGGGCGCGCTGTCGCGCGTCACGGCCATCGCTTGCTGCGCCGTGGCGGCGCTGAGCATGCGTTGCACTTGATCGTATCGTGATTGCAGCTCGGCCAGCGTTGCCGACAAGGTGTCGATGCGCTCTGCATCGGCACGGAGTCGTGCGATCTCTTGCGTGAGCAGCGGCACGCGGGCCGCCTGTCCCGCCATCCAGCCCCAGGTGATGACGCCGAGTGCGACGAGCAGGAGTGTGACGCGCGACGTCGCGAAGGCGAGTGTACGCACCTGCCACGGCTTCAGCACGTAGTGGCGATGCGCCAGTCCGGATTCGCGATGCAGGTGCACGTACAGCGCACCCCCTTCTGCGTCGAGGATGCGACCGTGCGCGTCGCGCGCACCGGTCGCTTTCACCTGCCGTGGCGTCGGTCGTCCGGGCATTACTCTAGGCCCTGGCCAAGGATGAGTTCGAGCACACGCTCGAAATCCTCGTGGGTGTAGAAGGGGATGCGCAACTCCCCCTTGGCCGATTTGCCTGCCTGCACGATGCGCGCATCGGTGCCGAGGTGACGCCGCAGTCGATCTTCGAGCTCGCGGACCTGCGCGCTGCGGGTCTCGGTCGGTGTCGTCGAGGACTTGTGCTTCTTGGCCCCGGCGTTGCTGCGCACGCGCTGCTCAACGTCGCGCACCGAGAGGCCCTGCGCGACCACTTCGCGTGCCAGGTCAGCCATCGCCGTGGTATCGCCCAGCCCCAACAACGCTCGGGCGTGGCCGACGGACAACGCGCCGTCCCACACCAAGCGTCGCACCGACGCCGGCAGTGCAAGGAGGCGCAGGGTGTTCGCGACGGTCGAACGATCCTTGCCGACGATGTCGGCCACTTCCTGCTGCGTCAGCGAAAACTCGCGAATCAGCTGGTCATAGCCTTCGGCCTCTTCGATGGGATTGAGGTCGGCACGCTGCAGGTTCTCGACCATCGCGAGCGACAGCAGCGTCTGGTCGTCGACGTCTCGCACCACCGCCGGGATTTCCGACCAACCCAAGCGCTGCGCCGCGCGAAAGCGACGCTCGCCGGCGATCAGCTCGTAGCCCTCCTGTCCGCGCGGCGCAGGTCGTACCGTGATGGGCTGCAGCAGGCCACTGACGCGCAACGAGGCCTCGAGATCGGCGAGATCCTCCTCGCGGAACTCCTTGCGTGGCTGCAAGGGGTTCGGGCGGATGCGCGCCAACGGCAACACACGGTACGGCACACGCGCGTCTTCGCTGGCCACGGGGACCTGACTGTTCGCCTCCGGTGCCGGGGGTTCGATCACGGGCGCACGGGTCGGCGCACGCGCAATCAAGGCCTCAAGCCCTCGTCCCAGCCGACGACCCTTCTCAATGCTCATAATTCCCTGCGGCGATGAATTATTCGTAAATCATTGTGCAGCAACAGCTTATACAAAATCAAGACCCGAACAATTCACCTAACATGTTGCCTGGCAACACGTTAGGCGTTTCTCTCGATCAGTTCCTTTGCGACACCCATGTAGGCCTGCGCGCCAACGCTCGCCACATCATACAGGATGATGGGCTTGCCGAAGGACGGAGCCTCGGCGAGTCGCACGTTTCGCGGAATCACCGCGTCGAAGACCTTTGCGCCGAAGTACTCGCGTGCGTCCGCCGCAACCTGTCGTGAAAGGTTCAGGCGCGCATCGAACATTGTGAGCAGTACACCGTCGATACCCAGCGACGGGTTCACACCCTGCTGCACGAGGTGCACGGTGTTCAGGAGTTGCGAAAGCCCCTCGAGCGCGTAGTACTCGCACTGCAGCGGAATCAGCAGGGAATCCGCTGCCGCGAGCATGTTGATCGTGATGAGCCCGAGCGAGGGCGGACAGTCAATCAAAATGAAGTCGTATCTATCCCGCACCCGATCCAGCGCGCGACGCATCGCGAGCTCGCGCTCGTCCTCGCTGACCAGTTCGATCTCAGCGCCCGCCAAATCAGGCGTCGCTGGCAAGACATCCAGATGCCTGAACTGCACCTCACGCTTGATGGCCTCGTCCACTCGGCTCGGGTTCAACAGCGCGTCGTAGACGGTCTGCTGAAAATCGTCCCGGGACAGACCGATGCCACTGGAGGCATTGCCCTGTGGATCGCCGTCGACCAACAGCGTCCGCTGTTCCGCGGCGGCCAGGGAGGCGGCAAGGTTTACGGCAGTCGTCGTCTTTCCGACGCCGCCCTTCTGGTTGGCAATCGCTATGATTCTGGCCACGTGTCTCGAAAAAAGAAGCGGGGGTGTATCGGCGAATATACCGACGCACCCCCACCCTTACTAGTCACGATGTTTCACGTGGAACATTCCCACAATCGGCTGTGGGTATGTTCCACGTGAAACGGCCAGCTGCTACGGAAAGATTGCGACCCGAATCTGCACGGAAGCCTCGATGGTGATGACACCGGCTTCGACTGGGGTGGGAGCCGCATCAGCCGACGCGCGCATCATCACGGTCGGGCGCGCGAACTCCATGGCCTCAGGCGTGCCCATCGAGGAGATCTCCAAGATCCTTCCGACGCGAACCCCAGCCGCGCGTGCCATGACCTGCGCGTCAGCCATCGCCTTGCGTACGGCGGCATCCAACGCCTCGCGGCGCGCGGAGTCAGGGTTCGCCAGAGTGAAGCGGGGACCAGATACCTGCGTCGCACCCTGGGCCAGCGCCGCATCGATTGCGGGTCCGACCTTGGTGAGATCGGAGAGCGTCAGCACTACTTCGTTGCGCGCCACGTAGCCCGTGAGCGTGGGCCGACCACCCTCACGAGGATACTGGAACTCTGGCGACACCTGCACGCTCCTCGTCTGGATTTGTGCGGAAGTCACGCCGAGTCGCCGGAGCGCATCGAGTACGGCGGTCTGGATGCGCGCGTTGTCACTGGATGCCTGCGCCGCCGTGCGCGAGCGGCTTTCTACCGCGATGCCAAGCTCGGCGCGATCGGGCGTTACGGCAACCGACGCGCGCCCGCTGACCATCAACGCCGGTAACGGCTCGCCGGCGCCTGCATTGCCTGCACCCTGTGCATGAAGTGCCGCGACCGGGGTCGCGGCAAGCAGGGCCAACACGACGAGATGACGGACAAGAACCGAGCCGCTGTGACGCATGGAATCCTCGAATAAATAGTATCAAATTAGCACTAATTCACCGTGCTCGATCCATCAGTCCTGCAGGCGCGTCCAGACCAGCGGTGCGTCGACTGCGGTACCTGCGCGTCGGAGCAGGTACGCGGGACGCGACGGGAAGGACGCGCGAAGCTCTGCCTCTCGGCCGGGCAACCATCGCGCGTAGACGTTGCCGTCGTCGACGAGTCGCCACGGCGCATACAACAGATACCCGCGCCGATCCTCTTCGATGCGCGCGGCGCAGGTGGCGGTATAGGCGAGGCCCGGCAACCGGCGTTGGCTATCGTCCGGCGTCAGGTCGCTGGCGACCAGCCGCGCGGAGTCCGCCATGAGCGGAGCGAGGCGTTGCAGCGCTGCCCCGCCCCGCACCCGCTCCTGCGCGAGCTGCTGAATCGCTTCTTCGAGTACGCAGGCATCGACGTTGCGATAGATCGCCTCGGCATCTGGGCGCGAAACGCCGAGCTCCCAGAGCCGCACGATCAACTGCGCGCCCCAGCTCTCCTGCACCATGACCAACGCACCCGCCACCCCCGCGCGCTGCCCCGCATCGTGCGGCAGTCGCATCGAGGACAGCCCGTTTCGATACTGCGGCATACGTACCGCGGCGATCGACACCAGGGCATACGCCGCGCCGGTCAGGAGGCCGGCGATCACGCCGGCACGAACCGCAGGCATCGACGCCGTGACGCGCTGTAGGCCGCGAAGTCCGCGGGCGCTGTACAGCACAAGGAGCGGAAGCCACGCGAACACGAACCGCGGTCCAAGGAAGAAGCCGTCGTGCCAGTAGGCCCAATAGCCGACCGCCACCAGCGCCGCCGACGCGAGCAGGTAGCGATCGAGCGCGCCGCGCCCGCGGCTGTACCACACGCCAATCGCCGGGAGCAGCAGTGAGGGAAACGGCAGCTCGAACAGATAGGTGTTGAGCCGAGTCAGGTACAACGCGATCAACTCCACGCCGCGTTGCGGTGTGTGCACGGCACCCCAGGGTGAGGCATGGAAGCCCAGGCCCATGTCGGCACCCCAGAGTAGGTCATAGCCGAAACGCAGCGGATGGCCCGTCGTCGCGAGATTGACCCAGAATGCCAGGGCCAGCGGAACCGCAACACCGACGCCGCTGAGGGCGAGCGTCGCAAAGGGGCGCGTTCCCCCCCGCGCGCGCCATGCAAGCCACGCAGCCGCCGGCAACGCAAAGGCGCCCGCATCCAACGGCCGAATCGTTGCCGCAACGCCGAGCGTCAAGCCGGTCGCGAGCCCCCACCACGGCGCGCGCACGGAATCCTTCACGGCCTGCGTGAGTGAAACGGCGGCCGCCAAGAGCCACGGCAACATCGTCGCGTGGTTCATGTGCGATCCGAACATGAACGCGCCGAACGGTGCCGCCGCGAACAGCAGCGTCGTGCCCACCCGGAAGCGTGACGACGCGTCAGGCTCGAGGGCGACAAGGAGCCGCCAGAACAACCAGACAGAAATCGCGCCCGCCAAGGGGCCCACGATCCAGGTCGCGCCCACGAGTACGCCGAGGACCAGCATCGCGGGTCCACCCACCGGATACTGGCCGTAGGCCCGCGCACCGAAATCCACCTCGTGTAGAATCGCGAAGAACGCCTTCGGTCCCGGGATCTCGTGCGTCAGCTGCCCCGCCGCCAAGTCCCGCGCTTGAAGTACCTGCACGATCTCATCGATCAGCAGCGGCCGCCCGGAGAACACGCCTACCGCTATCGCGGCGTAGGCCGCCATCGCAAGGACACAGAGCAGCAGCACCTGCCATCGTTCAGCGGTCGCGGCGCTGGTGGTGCTCGCGGTGCTGGGTGTCGCCGCGCGATCCGCCGTCGTCGTGACAAGTCGCCGACGCAAGACAAACCACACCAAGACGCCAGCCATGACGCAGAGGCCAGTGCCCAGCGCCCAGTCGGCCACGCGTGCGGCATGCGAGGCGTCAGCCTCGCCGCCCGGAATCCAGTTGACCACCGGGAGCAGCGACACCAGCAGCAGCAGCGCTGCCGCAACGCGGGTTACCACCGGCCGAGTTCGAAGGCGAGGTTTTGCAGGTCGGCGGGGCTCACGCCCGGGATGCTCGCGGCCTCCGCCAGCGTCGCCGGGCACCGTGCCGCCAGCTTCTGCCGCGCCTCGACGCTCACGTTGATCAGTCGATCGTAGGCCAGGTCCTGCGGCAGCGCCAGCGTCCCGAGACGCTGGAGGCGGGCGGCAGCCGCGCGCTCTCGCGCCAAATAGCCCGCGTACTTGATCTCCAGGTCCGCCGTCGTGACGGCGTCGAGCGACAACGTGGTCCCGACGCCAGTGGCGTCAAATAAGTCACGAAGTGCTACTTTTTGACGCTTGGCAATCTCGAACAGGGGAACGGCGTGGCTCAGGGGAGATTCCCCGCAGGCATCCAGCACCGGTAGGGCCGCCTCGGGTGTCACGCTCGTGGTCTCCGCGAGCACACGGGCTTCCGCCTCGTCGCGCAGCCGCCGCTCGGCGAGCCGGCGTTCCCCCTCGGTATAGAGGCCCAGCGATTCCCCAAGTGCGTAGAGCCGCGGAATCGCATTGTCCTGGCGCACGGTGAGCCGAAACTCAGAGCGCGACGTGAACAAGCGGTACGGTTCATCGACGCCGCGCGTGACCAAGTCGTCGACCAGCACGCCGATGTACGAGCGATCGCGTCCGAACGCCACAGTGTCGAGCTCGAGCGCGCGCGCGGCAGCGTTCAGTCCGGCCACGACACCCTGTCCGCCGGCCTCTTCGTAACCCGTCGTGCCATTGATCTGACCCGCCAAGAACAGGCCGGGCACCGTGCGCAGCTCTAGCGACGGCCACAGCTGTGTGGGCGGCACATAGTCATACTCAATCGCATAGCCGGGACGCGTCATCACCGCATGCTCAAGCCCCGGCACCGCGTGCAGCAGCTCGAGCTGGGCATCGACCGGTAACGAGGTCGAGAGCCCGTTCACGTACATCTCTTGGGTATCGTGTCCCTCGGGCTCCAGATACAACTGATGCCGCTCGGCGTCCGGAAAGCGGACGATCTTGTCTTCGATGCTCGGGCAGTACCGCGGGCCGCGCGTGCCGATCGCGCCGCCGTACATCGCGGACTCCTCGAGCCGACGCTGGACGACGTCCTTCGCGCCCTGCTCCACGAATGTGATGAAGCAGGGCAACTGCTCTGGATGTCGCGTCCGCCCGGCCTCGCGCCGCGGCCGATCCCAAAACGCCGACCAGGAAAAATCAAAGCGTTCGATCTCGCTGTCTTGGCGCTCGAGGCGCGCGAGGTCGACGCTCCGGCCGTCGATGCGTGGAGGTGTGCCCGTCTTGAAGCGCTCCGTGTGAATCCCCAGCTCTCCGAACTGCTCGGCGAGCGTGGTCGTCGCCGCTTCGCCCGCGCGCCCGCCGCTGACGCTGTTGCTGGTCCCGATGTGGATTCGTCCCCGGAGGAACGTGCCGGTGGTGATCACCACCGCGCGGGCAAGGAGCTGTCGTCCGTCGGCGGTCTCGACGCCGCACACTCGCCCGTCGGGGCCGGTGAGCAAGCGCGAGGCCGAGCCCTGTACGGTCGTCAGCAACGGCTGCGCCTCAAGCAACGCGCGCACCGCGCGACGATACAACCCGCGGTCTGCCTGCGCGCGCGGCGCCCAGACCGCCGGCCCCTTGCCACGATTGAGCATGCGGAACTGCAGCGTCGCCAGATCCGTCGCGCGGCCCATCACCCCGCCGAGCGCGTCGATCTCGCGGATGACCGTGCCCTTGGCGATGCCCCCCATCGCCGGATTGCAGGAGAGCTGCCCGATCGTCTCCAGCGACGTCGTGAGCAGCACCGTGCGCGCGCCACGGCGCGCGGCCGCCACGGCGGCCTCGGTGCCGGCGTGACCGCCGCCAATCACGCAAACGTCGAAATCGTGCGGGGAACGAGCCATTCCCCTAATCTACAGGAGCCACGCGACCCATCACCACGCACCGCCGATGCCGATTCCCCTCTCTGCCAACGCCACCACGCTGCTCTTCCAGAAGGCGGCCTTCGAGAAGGCCAGCCTGACCCGTGCGGCGTTCGACGAATGGCTCAACCTCACGCCCGAAGAGTTCCGCGTCGAGGGTGATCTCATCGCCATCGGCCCGATCTACGACCATGATGCGCTCCAGGCCCTTGTCTCCGCGCTGGAAGACAAAGGCCTGGCGTTCTACGACGACTTCTTCGAGCTCAGCGGCAATTGGCCCGACTGGGTCAGCTTGCACGCGATGGCCGCTCGGCGCTGACGCGCCGCGCGGTCAGTTGAGATAGCGGCGGAACCAGCGCAGCGTCTCCGGCCACGCCCGGCGCGTCGCTTCGAGATTGGCCGGCTGATCCTGCGCACGCAGGAAGCCGTGACCGGCGCCGGCGTACACCTGCTGCTGGAACGTGCCGTTGATGGCCTTCAAGGTTGAGTCTGCGCGACCGATCGTGGCGTTGACGCGCTGGTCATTCTCGCCGTAGAGGCCCAAGACCGGGATGCGCACCTTGGCGATTTCCTCGGCGGCCGGCGACGAGCCGTAATAGACGACGGCGGCCTTAAGGCCCGGCGCATTGAACACGGCGTGATTGAAGGATGCCGTGCCGCCCCAGCAATAGCCCACTACGCCGTACACCTTCTTCGCGGCGGGCAAGTTCATGCCGTACTGCCCGACCGCCGCGACCATGGCATTCATCTTGTCCGGCGTGACGCGCTGGATCATCGCGCGTGCATCGGCGTACGCCATCGAGTCCGTGGTTGCGCCGCCTCGCTCGATCGACAGCAAGTCCGGCGCGATGGCGATGAAGCCGTCGGCGGCCAACTGGTCCGCCACGCCCTTCACCCAGCTCGACAATCCGAAGATCTCGTGGATCACCACGACGACCGGCGCATTGTCGCGACGCTCCGGATACACCACCCACGCGGCAATTGAGTCACGCGAGCCCGAGGCCGCCGGAATCATGGCCCATTCGGCGTGACGCGGGCTGCTCTGCAAACGCGCCGCCACATCCGCGGCACCGGCGGGGATGGCGGCTCCCTGTTGTTCGGCGGACACGGACTCCACCGTGCAGGCGCTGACAGACAGCGCGAGGGGCAGGAAGGCAATGGCGAGGCGACGCATCGAGAGCTCCAGATGATGTTGGCAGAACGAACGGCGGGAGGTGGCCGAAGCCCCCCCCCGCATCAACGTACCGAAAGGCTGGACCGTTCGCTCAACTGGCCTGCGGGGCGAGTTCGGGAAACACCTGGGCGCTGAACCGTTCCGCGAGCAACTGCCGTGCACGCGCGGCAATCTCGTCCGTGGACGGCGAATCGGCATAGGCCTGCAGCAGGCGCTCCCGAAGCTCCACGACGCTGGGCAACGCGGGCAGGTGCGGCAGCTGCAGCTGCAACTCATGCCAGGCATCTTCGGCGCGCGCCTGTCCGGCCACGATCTTGGCGCGCAGCTCGATCACCTTCGGGCGCGCATCGAACTGCTGGCGCGCGTGGAGAAGGGTTTCGGATGCGTCTGCCCGCGTGGCGGCCACCTGTTCCGCCAACTGGCGCGCGACACGCTCGAGCACCGCGGTGCCCACCTTGCGCTCATTGCGGACGACTTCCTTCGGCGGCTCACCGAGATCCCAGACCAAGCCCACCCACGACATCGCCTTGAGGGCGTAGTACGTCGGGTCGAACTCGTACCAGCGGAAGCCTTGGCGCGTGGACCGCTGGTAGGCATGATGGTTGTTGTGCCAGCCTTCGCCCAGCGTGATCACGGCCAGCCACCAATTGTTGCGTGAGGTGTCGCCCGTGACATAGCGCTGCGAGCCGTGCACATGCGCCAGCGAATTAATGAAGAAGGTGCCGTGATACAGCAGCACCGTTCCGCCGAAGAAGCCGATGAACAAGCCCGACCACCCGTCGATCATGTAGCAGGCGACGGCCAGCAAGATAGCGGGCAGCAGCTGAAACCGATCCAAGAAGCGCAGCTCGGGATACTTCGCGAGGTCCGGGATCTCCTCGAGACGCGTCTCGCCATGCTTCTTGTCGAAGATCCAGAGGACGTGCGAATACATGAAGCCGCGGTGCAGCGGCGAGTGCACGTCCTCTTCCTGATCGGAATGACGGTGGTGATGGCGGTGCAGCGCCGCCCACCACAGCACGGACTTCTGCGCGGAGCTCATGGCCAACACCGCGAGCAAGAACTGCCCGACGCGCGACGTCTTGAACGAGCGATGCGAGAAGTACCGATGGTAGCCCGCGGTCACGCCGAACATGCGCACGACGTACAAGCCGAGGGCCAGCGCGACGGAGGTCGCGGTGACACCGGTCCAGATGGCCGCGAACGGCATCAGGTGGACCACGATGAACGCCACCGTGTTCGGGTAGATGATGTCGTCGTGGTACTCGGCGGCGTGGCTCACAGGCGGGGCGGGAGGAAGGAAGTGGGGAAAGCTACTCGTCACACGAATCGGGCGAGCCATGACGTGACGTGTGCTTCCATATAGTAGTGGGGAGCAAGCGGAGACCCGGACACCCAGCCGACATGGCCGCCCCTGGGGGTGAAATCCGGCTGCAGCGCGGAATTCTCCCGCGCGTGGCTTCGCACGACGTCGAGAACTTCCGCAGGCAAGAACGGATCGTCGACCGCCGAGAACAGCAGGGCCGGCGTACGCACGCGGGGCAAGAAGCCCAAGGAGCTCGCGCGCGCGTAGTAATCGTCCGCGCCGCGATAGCCATGCACCGGGGCCGTAAAGACATCGTCGAACTCCCAAAACGTCCGGGCGCGGAGGAGCCGGGCGCGATCTACCGGCAGCGTGGGGTGCACGGTGAGCGCGGCCAACGCCTTGCGGCGCAAGCTGCGGACGAAGTGCCGTACATACAGACGCGAGAACCCGCGCTCCAGGTGCCGCGAGCCTGCCCCGAGATCGAATGGCGTCGAAACCGCCGCCACGGCACGCAGGGTTGGCGGCGCCTGGTACTCGCCGAGCCACTTGAGCAGCACATTGGCACCGAGCGATACGCCGACGGACACGAGCGGGGCGCCGGGATACCGCGCCGCCAGCGCGTGCAGGAAGAACTGTGCGTCGGAGGTCTCGCCCGAGTGGTACATGCGCGGTGCCCTCGGAATGCGCCCGTCGCAGCTCCGCCAGATGAGCATGGCGGCACCCCAGCCTCGCTGCCGTGCGTGATGCATCAAGCCCTGGGCGTACGTGGACCGTATGGTGCCCTCAAGCCCATGGAAGATCGTGAGGATCGGCGCCTGCGGCTGCGGCGGCTCGACGATGGCGACGGAGACGTCGTCGCCATCCGGCGTCGCCCACAGTTCGATGCGCTCATGCGCCGGCGGAACTCGCCGGACCATCTTGCCGAACACCGTTGGCAGGTGGGGGCCCGGCAACCACCACGCCGGGCGAAATGCTGTTTGGTCAGACACGTGGGACTCGGTAGATTTCGCGATTGCCGCGTCGCGCGATGCGCGGTCGGCGTCGACCGCAATATCGGGGGATTGCTGGGTGGAAGTGCAGGTCTTCGGAACGCAAAAGCACCAAGACACGCGTCACGCCTTGCGCTTCTGGGCCGAACGACGCGTGAAGGTGCACTTCGTGGACCTGACGCAGCGGGCGGCAAGCAAGGGCGAGCTCCAGCGGTTTGTGCAGAAGTTCGGACTAACGGCGCTCATCGATAAGGGCTCGAAGCGCTACGCGGCCTTGGGGCTCGGCGTAGCGCGGTATTCCGACGACAAGTGGTTGCAGATCCTCACTGACGAGCCGTTGGTCCTCGTGCAGCCGCTGACCCGATGGGGCGGCAAGCTCACGATCGGACTGGCGGAGGACGACTGGAAGGCCTGGGTGGCCTCGGAGCGTACGGCGTGATTTGGATGTGGGTGGGTTTCCTGGCGTTCGTCGGCGTCATCCTGGCGCTCGACCTTGGCGTGTTCAATAAGACGCCGCATGCGCCGACGCTGCGCGAAGCGCTGCTGTTCACCGCCGGTACGGTCGTCATGGCGCTGGGCTTCGGCGTATTCGTGTACGCGGCGTATAACGGGCATTGGCTTGGACTTGGCTCGCACATCGATGCGGTCGACAAGCAAGTCAACGACGGCCAGCTCGCCGCCGTGAAGTTCCTGACGGGGTACGTGGTCGAGCTCTCGCTGAGCATGGACAACGTTTTCGTCATCGCGTTGATCTTCCAGCACCTGAAGGTGCCGGCCCTCTACCAGCACCGGGTCCTTTTCTGGGGCATCCTCGGTGCGCTCGCCATGCGCGGCGCGATGATCGGCATCGGCGCCCAGCTGGTCGCCCGGTACCACTGGATTCTCTACATCTTCGGCGCCTTCCTCGTGATCACGGCCGTCCGCATGCTGTGGCGGAAGGAGGAGGAGTCCGAGGCTGAGGTGGAAAGCGTGGTGGTCCGCTGGCTGCGTCGGCACTTCCCGGTGACGGACCGCTACCACGAACAGCACTTCGTGGTCGAGATGAACGGCCGCAAGTTCCTCACGCCGCTGGCCGTGGCGCTGGTGCTGGTGGAGACGACCGACCTGATCTTCGCGGTGGACTCGATTCCGGCAATCTTCGCGATTACGGCAGATCCATTCTTGGTCTTCACCTCGAACGTCTTCGCCATTCTCTGCCTACGCAGCCTGTACTTCGGCCTCGCCGGTCTCATCGAGAAGTTCCGCTATCTCAAGGTCTCCCTGGCCCTGGTGCTTGGAATCGTCGGCGTAAAGATGCTCGGCATGAAGTGGATTAAGGGCTGGTTGGGTGACGACACGAACTTCTGGCTTCTTGGTATCATCTTCGGCGTGCTGATTGGCGGCGGGATTGCCAGCTGGGCGGCCGACAAGGCTGAGTCTAAGAGCGCTTCATAGCGCTCTTTATTGCATTGACTTTCGTTGTTCTGAAATTCAGAATACAGTGTGATCCAAGCCCAGCAGACACGTCCATTCGATCTCGTGGTGGCCCTGCGTCTCGTGCGTCCCGCCGGGACCTTGCTTGCCATCGGCGAGGAGCTGGCGGCGTCCGCCAGCCAGGTGCATGCTGCGCTGCGTCGGCTCGACGCCGCCGGGCTCCTCAAGGTCGATTCGCGAGCGACGAATCGTCGTGCGCTGCTCGAGTTTCTAGGCAGTGGCGTCCGCTTCGCCTATCCCGCGCAGCGCGGCCCGCTGCGCGATGGCGTGCCGACGGCCTATTCCGCCCCGCCGCTGAACGCCTCCGTCGATGCCCTCGATGTGGTCGTGTGGCCAGCGCCCGGTCACCCGCAGGCCGTCAGGGGCTTCAGTGTCACGCCGCTCTATCGGCGCGCGCCTCTGCTGATCGAGCGCTCCCCGGAGACATATCGACTACTGACCGTCGTCGATGCCGTTCGCCTCGGCGACCCTCGCATTCGCCCCCACGCGCGTGCGGCCCTCGAACAGCTCCTCGAACAAAAACCGGAGTAGCCGGACCCCCGGCTCAGCGCGAGTGACGCGTGAGCCGTCTAGAGCGAACCACCGCTCTCCGGCGCGCCTCGCCGGCCCGCGAGCTCCGCGTAGCGGAAGCAACGCGTGAGATGATCGTTCACGAGTCCCATGGCCTGAAAAAACGCGTACGCCGTCGTCGGTCCCACGAAGCGCCAGCCGCGGCGACGGAGTTCCTTCGACATCGCCGTCGACTCGGCGGTTTGGCTCGGGACATCCTCGCGGCGCACGCGCGTGATTGGGCGCGTCGGAGCGTAGGCCCACACGAACTGCGCGAGTGAGCCCTCCCGGGCGGCAAGCTCTGCGTATGATCGGGCGTTCGAAATGACGGCCTCGATCTTGCCCCGATGCCGGACGATGCGCGCGTCCTTCAGCAGGCGCGCGACGTCGCGCGCCCCGAAGCCAGCAATCATGGCCGGGTCGAAATCGGCGAAAACCTCACGAAATGCCGGCCGCTTTCGCAGGATCGTGAGCCAACTCAGCCCAGACTGAAAACCCTCAAGGGAGAGTTTTTCAAAGAGTCGGCGATCATCAACGACCGGAACACCCCATTCAGAATCGTGATAGCGCACATACTCTGTGTCATCACCGCACCACCAACAGCGGTTCAACGCGCCAGTAACCTTGGTTGCTTCTCCCATCAGGCGTAACCGCGTAGCGCGAAAAACTTCGAGACCTCCTCGGGGTCTTCAACGACCTCGAGCCACCCCGGGCGAAGCGCGAGGCGAAGCACAATCGCCCCATCTTCTGAGACAATGGCCATCGCGTCGGTGAAATCGCACTTGGCCACGGCCGAGTCGGGAATTTCGATGCCGGGAATGCCACTGAATTGAATGGTGTGGTCCGGCCCCAAGTCGGGGCGCCGCTCCAGCCACGTCACCCCGCGGAACACCACCACGTCATTGCCGTTCGAGGTGAACGCGGAATCCTTGGCCGGCAACTCCTCGGACTCGGGCAGGAAGTCGGCGACCAGGCACGAGACTTCGAAGCCTGGCTCAATCTCGGCGCGATCCACGTGTGCGCGGACCGTGCCGCCGTCACGCAGTCGCGCGCGGAACTCGCCCTCGGCCATCTCCCAAGCCGCCCACCCGTGTCGGAGGCGCCGCAGCGCTTCCAATGAGTCGGTGTCGGCGATGAACGAGTAGCTGCGAAGGGCTTCAGACATGCGCGCAATCTAAAACGCGCGGCGGTCAGCTCAGAACAACGTCCAGAGGACACCCACCACCACGCCGATCGCTATCAGGTCGAGAGCGAGTCCCGCCCGCGCCATCTGCCGCACCGACAGCACGCCGCTGCCGAACACAATGGCGTTCGGAGGCGTCGCCATCGGGAGCGCGTAGCCGACCGATGCGGCCAAGCCAATGGTGAGCATCAACAGCAGCGGCGGCTGCCCAAGCGCCGCCGCCAACGACACGGCAATCGGCATCCCCATCGACGCCGTGGCGGCATTCGACGCGAGCTCCGACACGATCACCGTCACGACCGCGACGCCCAGCAACACCACTGGCAGCGGGAGTCCCTCAAGTCCGCTCATCCATTGTCCGATCATCGTGGCAAGTCCGCTCGACTCCATGGCCGCGGCCAGCGATAGGCCGCCGCCGAACAGCAGCAACACATCCCAGGGAATCGCACGTGCCTCGCGCCAGGTCAGGAGCGGTCGCGCTGCGGCATGTGACATGGAACGGCCCGGCAACACAAAGAGCGCAATGCCGCCGATGATGGCGACGCCCGCGTCCGTGAGGCCGGGTACCACATCCGTGAGGCCAAACACGGTGACCGCTCCGATGACCTTCGGCTCACGAAAGAACCATCCGAGCGCCATGGCGACAAAGACGCCGAACACGCGGCGCTCGCCACTCGACATCGGTCCGAGGTCCGCTTGCTGCTGCCGCAGCGCCGCGACGCCATCCGCGCCGAGCACCACACGCTCCCGATGGAACACGTGCACCAACAATACCCAGCACACCGGTAGCAGGATCGCGGCGATCGGCAGCCCGAACTTCAGGAACGAGAAGAAGTCGAGGTTCACGCAGATCAGCTCACGCGCCGCGCCCGCGAGAATGAGATTCGGTGGCGTGCCGATCAGCGTCGCCATGCCACCGATGCTGGCGGCAAACGCCACGCCGAGCAGCAGGGCCACCTGCTGGCTTCGGGCGGCCGCATCGTCCCCGAACCGCGCACCGATCGCAAGGGCAATCGGGTACATCATCGCCGCCGTGGCCGTGTTCGAGATCCACATCGAGATGAAGGCCGTCGCCAGCATGATGCCGAGCACGAGACGCCGCGAATCCGTGCCAACGCGCAGGATCACACCAAACGCCATTCGCTCATGCGCACGCCAATGCTGCAACGCCTCGGCGAGTAGGAATCCGCCGAGGTAGAGGAAGACGACCTCATTCGCGAATGGCGCCGTGGCCTCGCGGGCGGTCGTCGCCCCGAGTGCCGGAAACAGCGCAATCGGCAACAGTGCCGTCACGGCGAGCGGCAGACACTCGCTGATCCACCAAATCGCCATCCACGCGCCCACGCCGAGCACCGTTGCCTGCGGACCATCCAAGCCCCCCGGTGACAGGAGGCGGAGTGCAAGGAACGCGAGAGGTCCCGCGACCAATGGAATCGGCGAGGGCATCTGCGTCGTCGCGGGCCGATTTGTCGGCGCGGGCGAAGTCGCGGGAGTAGACGCGGAGGGTTCCACGGCGGCAAGTTGCCCCGCTCGTGGGGTAAGCACAAGCGCGGCGCTCGCGGCGACGCGCGCACCACGAGACCCGCCCCCCAAGATCCGTTCCTCGACGATTAGCTTCGAATCGGTGTTCTTCGCTCTCGCGCTTGCGCTGACTCTCCAGGACGCTCCGCCGCCGACACGCGGCGACACGGCGACGTACCCAACCGAGGCACTCCGCACGCTCGTGACGGAGGCGGCCGAAGTGAACCGCCGCGTGCCGGAGGCGTTGGGCGGCTATCGCGCAGAGCTCGAGTCGGAGATCTCGATCGGCAACCGACGCTCCGAGCGCATGGAGATGTCCGTCCAGCTCGAGCAGATTGCGAGTACGCTGGAGTGGGACCGCACGGGGCGCTACCGCCAGACGGTC